>NZ_RBHX01000002.1 GCF_003626735.1 Microbacterium sp. CGR2
AAGGGCAACTTCTCTATCTTAGCCATCCCGACCCGCTTGTCAAATCGGCGCGCTGTGCGGATCGAGGATCCGCTGCGCAGCTCTTGACAGCCGCAGAAGGGGTGGACCTCTCATCTTAGACGCAAGCGTCGTATCTCTCAAGAGAGAAGATGAGGGGGTGGTTCTCCGCTTGAGGGGGGTGAAGCTCTGGGCTTCTCCGCTTCCCTGTGGGGCGAACAAGTAATAAGTTACGGGGCTTCCGGGGTTCTGGCAAATCGGAGCCACCTGCCCGGGCGTGTCGACCGGACGGCATGATCGACTTTCGCGCGATCAGCCCGGGTTTCTGACTCCATCGGCCCGGGAGTACGATCACGCCATGGTCACTCACGAGGTTGCTCGATGACCCCGGCCGCAGGGCTGCTGGCCCGTGTCTGGGCGGAGATCACAGGAGATCCGCTCGAGGTCGGATCGGTCGACACTGCTCGGACGGCGGTGCCGCTCCCGTCGGTGCTCGCCACCGGTGATTTCGCGTGGGCGAGTGTCGGAGCGGTCACGCTGGCCTGTGGAGGGGATCTCTCCAGGATCGATCCCCTGCGCGTCGCAACCTCCTACAGAAGCGACCGGTTCCTCCTGGTCGACGGAGCGCCTCCCCCGGTCTGGTCACCGATGTCAGGTTTCTGGCGGACCGCCGACGGGTGGATTCGGACCCACGGCAACTACCCGCATCACGCCGCCGCTCTCCGCGTCGGCCTGAGCCTCGACGATGTGGCCGGCGCGGACCAGGTGCGAGATGCCCTGCTCGAACAATCCTCCGCACGAGCGGTCGCCGCCATCACTGCAGCGGGCGGACTTGCGGTCCCGGTGCTCATGGAGCAGCGCAGCGTGGATGCCGCACTTCGGCGGACGCCCGTCCTCGACGTTCAGCGACATGTCGACCCTCCACTGCCGCGCGTCCATCAGCTCGAGAGCGGACGCTTGCCCCTCAGCGGCATCCGCGTCGTAGACCTGACCCGGGTCATCGCCGGTCCCGTCTGCACCCGCACCCTCGCCTTGCTCGGCGCGAGCGTTCTTCGAGTCGATCCGCCGCGTCTTCCCGAGCCCCACTGGCAGCACTTCGACACCGGTCATGGCAAGCGCTCGGCCCTGCTCGACGCGCGCTCAGACCGAATGCATCAGCTCATCGCGGAGGCGGATGTCGTCGTTCTCGGCTACCGCCCGGCGGCGCTCAGGCGGTTGGGCCTCGATCCCGAGGATCTCGTCGAGCGGCACCCGGGTCTGATCATCGCGCAACTCAGCGCCTGGGGCGTCGACCAACCGTCGCGCGCGGGGTTCGACAGTCTGGTGCAGGCCGAGTCCGGGATCGCGTCCATCGAATCACCCGACGGCGATCGTCCTGGCACTCTTCCCGCGCAGGCGCTGGATCACAGTGCGGGCTACCTGCTCGCGGCCGCGGTGACGACGTTGCTTCGACGACGCGCGCGCGACGGCGGTTCGTGGCTCGTCCGCACCTCGCTTCGCCGCATCGCGGCGGAGCTGCTCGGCATGCCCAGGCGATCGGATCCACAACCGGAGGTCGACTTCGATGTGACGCCGCACCTGGCACGGTTCGACGTCGGAAGCCACACCGTGACCACGTCGCGACCGGCGCTTCCCGGCTACGAGTTCTCGCCACCACGCCCGTGGGGAGCAGACGAACCGGTCTGGTGAGCCTTCCCACGCAGCGACAGGGTCACGCAGAGAAGGAGCGTGAGTGCTCCCCACAACGCGCACGCGGGAGGCAGCATCCGGTATGCCAGGTGCTGCACGGTGAACTCCGTGTCCAGCGGCCCGAGGAGCAGGAGACCCATGATCCACGCGGCGACCAGGACGACCGGAAGGGAGAGCCACCAGGCGACGCGCACCCACTGCGGGAGTCGCTGCCGCACGTCCCGCCGCGGATCGCGACGGCGCGACCACGACAGCGCCCACACCCCGAGGACAGCCAGGCCCAGAAGGCTCGAACCGTGCTGCAGCCACTTGAAACCCAGCAGCGGACCCCACATCTCAGCAAGGGGCGGGAAGACCTCCACACCCCAGCGATCCTCGTGGGTGAACAGGTCCCAGACGATATGCGACAGCACGCCGAGGACGAGAGAGATCGCGAGGAGGACCGGGTAACCGCGCTTCTCGCCGATACCGACGGCGTTCCCCGCCGCCACCGACCCGGCGTCATCCCAGTCTTCCGGCAGCCGGCGCGCGAGCCACAACGGTGCGAGCTCCGGCACGGCGGGGCGGAGGACGACGCGCCACAGGAGGAACAACACGAACGCGATGAGCGCCGTCCAGACGACATGGGCAAAGGTGTGCGTGAACGAGTAGCTCACCCCCACGCCACGAAGAAACAGCGGCAGATCCGGCGTCATCGCGCCGATGGCGATCGCCCCAGGCACCAACGGCGTGCGGATGAACGGCAGCGCGATGACGGCGTGGCTCGGGGTGAACGGCATCCTGCGGTCAGCCGATGAAGATGCCGGCGAGGGTCTTCTTCCCGCGGCGGAGCACGGAGACCCCGCCGGGAAGCGAACCCTGCACGGTCGCCGAGTCGTCGTCGACGCGTGCGCCGTCGAGCGAGACACCTCCCTGGCCGATCGCGCGCCGCGCCTCACCCAGACTCGACACGAGATTGGTCGCGACGAGCGCCTCGACGACCGAGGTGCCGACCGCGACGGTCGCATTCGGAAGCTCCTCCAACGCCGTCCGCAGCGTGGCCGCATCGAGCGCGGACAGGTCTCCCTGCCCGAACAGCGCGTCGGATGCTGCGATCACCGCGGCCGTCGCGTCGAGGCCGTGCACCGTGGCCACCACTTCGAGCGCCAGACGCTTCTGCGCGGCGCGGCGGAAGGGCTCGGTCTCCACGAGAGCGGCGTACTCCTCGATCTCAGCTCGAGTGAGGAACGTGAACACCTTCAGCCGGTCGATGACGTCGGTATCCGTGGTGCTCAGCCAGAACTGGTACATCCGGTACGGGCTGCACATCTCAGGGTCCAGCCAGATGGCATTCCCCTCGCTCTTGCCGAACTTCGTTCCGTCGCTGTTGGTGATCAGCGGCGTGCCGATGGCGTGTGCGGAGACGCCTTCGGCGCGCCGGATGAGATCCGTCCCGCTGGTGAGGTTGCCCCACTGGTCCGAGCCGCCGGTCTGGAGGACGCAATCGTACTGTCGGTACAGCTCGAGGTAGTCCATCCCCTGCAGGATCTGGTAGCTGAACTCGGTGTAGCTGATGCCCTCGTCCGAACTGAGGCGCGCCGCGACGGCGTCCTTCTTCAGCATCGTTCCGACGCGGTAGTGCTTGCCGATCTCTCGCAGGAAGTCGATCGCCGAGAGCGGCGCCGTCCAGTCGAGGTTGTTCACGATGCGGGCCGCGTTGTCACCCTCGAAACTCAGGTAGCGCTCGACCTGAGCGCGCAGTCGATTCACCCATTCCGCAACCGTCTCGGGGGTGTTCAGCGTACGCTCCGCCGTCGGCCGAGGGTCGCCGATGAGACCGGTCGACCCACCCACCAATCCGAGCGGCTTGTGCCCGGCCAGTTGGATGCGGCGCAGCGTCAGCAACTGCACGAGGTTTCCCAGGTGCAGGCTCGGAGCGGTCGGGTCGAAACCGCAGTAATACGTGATCGGGTCTCCCGCAAGCAGGGCGCGCAGCGCCTCCTGGTCGGTGGACACGTGGACGAGGCCGCGCCACACCAGCTCGTCCCACACATTCTCGAATGCGGGGTCGATCGCCGGAGTCGCGGTCGTCAGGTCGGGAGTTGGCACGCGCTCCAGGCTATCAGCGCGCTGCGTCCGCACACCGTCACTCGGGCGCGATCAGCTGTGCGCGGCCCACCAGATCAGAAACGCCGCGCTGAGGGCGATGACCCAGCTGACCAGACTGCCGACGAGGAAGTACTCGGCCCGTGCTCCGGTCTCTCCGTCACGGGAGATCTCCGGGAAGCGGACGATCCCCTTCGCCGCCAGCATCGCAGCCAAGAGAGGATAGGCGGCGGCGAGAGTCAGGATCAGCACGAGAGTGCGTTCCAACGGTCCGATGAGCCGACCGCCCTGGAAATCTGCGCGCGAGTCAACCGAGGCCGCGTTCCCGGTCGGGATCGGGTTCCCGGTCGGGGTCGGGGTCGGGGTCGGGGTCGGCGTCGGGGGCAGCGTCCCGGGGTGGATCTCGCCCCGCGTTGCGTGATCAGCAGGCTCAGCTTCAGCGGCGGGCTCGGACGCGAAGGTTTCCGCACGTGGCGCACGATCAGCCGGGCGCCACGTGTGTTCGCTGTCAAGAGCTGAGCGCACCACGAGGTTCGCGGACTCGAGAAGGAACACGCCTGCCCCGAGCACGAGCATCGCCAGGTCGAAGGGCACTTCTCCGGACGGCGAGCGCAGGCTCCACACCTCGCCGATGAGTCCGGCATCCGTGCGGGCGCCGAGCCAGACGACGGCTCCGACGCTCACGGCACCGAGGAGAACGGCGGGCCAGAATCCCAGAAGGGCCGGCCCTTCGTCGGGCATGCACCAGATCCACAGCGCGCCCACGGCGAGGGCCGCGATCATCGGAAGCAGCGCATCGCTCACGCTGCCCAGTACGAGCAGGAGAACGGCGACCGTGAGATAGCCGATCCAGCGACGGGGCGCGAATTGGCGGACGAGGTCGACGGCGCCGACGGCGAGAAGGATGAACCCCGCGATGATCATGCGCCGGCGCCTCGGAGTGCCGTGAGCCCTTCGATGAGCGCGGCGGCTCCTGCGCTCTTGAGTGATTTCGAGACGCTCGGCTGGGTGATGCCCTCTTCGGCGGCGAGCTCGTGCTGCGACCTGCCGATCAGGCGTCCGTAGGTGAGCCGTCGTTCGCGCTCGCGCATCCCGCCGATCAACTCGTCACGCACGAGGAGATAGGCGTTGGACGCCGCGATCGTGGTCTGCATGACTTCATCCTGCCCCGGGGCTCCGACAATCCAGGTTCGTGCACGCGGTATGGCGCGCCCTTCTCGGGCATGCACCGTCTCGATGGCTGCTCTGGCGGCATACCAACCGGGACCGTCCGCGAGCTCGCCGTGCACGGATTCGACGGCCGACACCTCCCCCACGCCGATGCCGAATCGAAAGCCGATCCCGTCCGGCAGCCGCAGCTGGATCATCAGCAGGGATGTCATCGCCTCCCCGAGGTCGCGGTAGACACCCTGCTGCTCATCGCCCACAGTGGGAGTGAGTGGCCGCACGGCGAGCGGGAGGTCTGCCTCTACCTGTGCGATGTTCTCATCCAACACGCGTTGCGCAGCAGTGCGGTTCTCGAGCTTGCGAGAACCGATGATGTCGGCGAGTACGGCGATGACCATCTGATAACCGTATCACGCATAACTTCTCTTTATGCACCTCTTGGCTATATATTCAGAACATGCCTGATTCACACATCATCCCGTGGAGCGACGGAACCTGGACCCACGCGCCGTTGTCCGTGTCCGAAACCGAGACCTTGCACGTCACCGCCGTCGAGAGCAGCGACGCCTGGCGCCACACCGCGTACGGCTTCGTCCACGACACGGAACATGCCCTGCTCGCTCCGCTCGCCGTCGGCGAAGCCATGGACGTCTCGTTCCGAGCACCCTGGGACGGTGAGTTCGATCAAGCGGGAATCTTCGTCCGAATCGATGATGAGAACTGGATCAAGACAGGAATCGAGTACGCCGACGACCATCTCGGGCTCGGCGCCGTCGTCACCGCCGGTCGTTCGGACTGGTCGGTCGGACACGTCGACGACTGGTCGGCGAGTGAGATCACGGTTCGCGTGAGCCGATGGGCGGATGCCGTCATCGTTCGCGCGCGAGCGGACGCCGGCCCATGGAGGCTGGTGCGCGTCGCCCCTTTCGACGGCGCGGCACCGGCATCCGCCGGCCCGTTCCTCGCCGCGCCGACCCGTGCCGGGTTCTCCGTGCAGTTCACCCGGTGGGAGCGCTCGGCCGCTGATCCGGCCCTGCACTGACGCCGGAATCCGACCCGGGACCCCCTAGAGGCCGAGGGCGTGCGCGGCCGCCTGCGCACGAGCGACGAGCTCAGCACGCTGCTCGGTCACCCGCACCGGAGCGGTTCCGCCGACGCCGGTCCGCGATGCCACCGACCCCTCGATCGTCAGCACCTCGCGCACCTCGGGAGCAAGATGGGGCGACACGGAACGGAGCAACTCATCCGAGGCGTCCTCGAGTCCGATCCCCTGTTCCTCACATGCCCGGACGAGCGCACCGGAGATCTCGTGGGCATCGCGGAACGGCACCCGCCGCTTCACCAGCCACTCCGCCACGTCGGTCGCCAGCGAGAAACCCTGCGGCGCGAGCGCCGCCATCCGCTCGGTGTCGAAACGCAGCGTGGCGATCATCCCCGCGAACGCCGGGAGCACGACCTCGAGCGTCTGCACGGAGTCGAAGACCGGCTCCTTGTCTTCCTGGAGATCGCGGTTGTACGCGAGGGGAAGGCCCTTGAGCGTGGCCAGCAGACCCGACAGGTTGCCGATGAGACGGCCGGACTTTCCGCGGGCGAGTTCGGCGATGTCGGGGTTCTTCTTCTGCGGCATGATGCTCGACCCGGTCGAGTAGCCGTCATCGAGCGTGACGAATCCGAACTCCCGCGTGTTCCAGAGGATGATCTCCTCCGCGAGTCGCGAGATGTCGACACCTGTCATCGCGGTGATGAACGCGAACTCCGCGACCACATCACGCGCAGCCGTGCCGTCGAGCGAGTTCTCTGCGGGACGATCGAGACCCAGTTCGGTCGCCACCAGCGCAGGGTCCAACCCGAGCGTCGATCCGGCCAGTGCTCCCCCGCCGTACGGGGAGACTCCGGCACGGCGTCGCCAGTCGACGAGCCGCTCGAGCTCGCGAACCAGGGGCCATCCGTGCGCCTGCAGATGATGGGCGAGCAGCACAGGCTGCGCGTGCTGCAAGTGCGTCCGCCCCGGAAGGATCGCGTCGGGATGCGCTTCCGCCTGGGCGACCAGGGCGTCGATGACGCGCAGGATGTCGCGAGCGATCACACGGGCGTGATCGATCAGATACATCCGGACCAGAGTGGCAATCTGGTCATTACGGCTGCGACCGGCGCGCAGACGACCGCCCAGCTCCGGGCCGAGTTCCGCGATCAATGCCTGCTCGAGCGCTCCGTGCACGTCTTCATCGGTGGGCGCGGGCAGGAGTGTCCCGTCGGCGATCTTGCGTGCGACGGCATCCAGCCCTTCGTGCATCCGCTGCGCCTCGTCTGCCTCCAGGTACCCGGCCGCGGCCAGCGCTGTGGCGTGCGCGTGCGAACCCGCGATGTCGTAGGGCGCGAGGATCCAGTCGAAGTGCGTGGAACGGCTCAGTTCCACGAGCTCCGGCGAGGGGCCTGTGGCAAACCGTGCGCCCCAGAGGGCTCCTTCGTTCGTGCCTTCGTTGAGCGAATCGGCCATCATGCGTCCTTCTTCCCGAGCAGCCAGACCAGCAACGCTTTCTGCGCATGCAGCCGGTTCTCCGCCTCGTCCCAGACGACGCTCTGCGGCCCGTCGATGACGTCGGAGTCGACCTCGTACCCGCGGTCCGCGGGAAGGCAGTGGATGAAGATCGCCTCGGGGTCGGCGAGCGCCATGGTCTCGGGCGTCACCTTGTAACCGCCGAGATCTCGGATGCGCGCGAGCTTCTCCTCTTCCTTGCCCATCGAGACCCAGGTGTCGGTCACGACGACGTCGGCGCCCGCCGCTGCCTCCACGGCATCGGTGTACAGCGCGATCGAGCCGCCGGTCTCTGCGGCGCGCCGATCCGCCGCCTCGAGGACATCCGCACGCGGCGCGTAATCCGACGGTGCGGCGATGCGCACGTGCATGCCCGCGGTGACGCAGGCGAGCGCGTACGAGTGCGCCATGTTGCTCCGACCGTCGCCGAAGAACGTCAGGGTGAGGCCCTTGAGGTCTCCCTTGTGCTCGCGGATGGTGAGCAGGTCTGCGAGGAGCTGGCAGGGATGGAAGTCATCGGAGAGCGCGTTGATCACCGGGACGCGGGTGCCCTTCGCCATCTCCTCCAGGCCGGCCTGCGCGTAGGTGCGCCAGACGATCGCGGCGACCTGACGCTCGAGCACCCTTGCGGTGTCGGACGGGGTCTCCTTGCCACCGAGCTGACTGCTGGCGGTCGAGATGATCAGCGGTGAGCCGCCGAGGTCGGCGATGCCGACGGCGAAGGACACCCGCGTGCGAGTCGAGGACTTGTCGAAGATCACCGCGACGGTCTGCGGGCCCGCGAGGCTCTTGTCGGCCCAGCGGTCCTTCTTCAGCTCGAGGGCGAGGTCGAGGATCTCTGCCTGCTCGGATGCTGTCAGGTCGTCGTCGCGCAGCAGATGGCGGGTCACGCGTCTACCTTTCCCAGAACGGATGCCTGAACGTCGGCGAGCGCATCGGTGAACAGGTCTCGGAACTCGGCGATCTCTGCGTCGCCGATGGTGAGAGCAGGCGCCACGCGCACGGTCTCGGGGTTGGCGGCATTCACGATGAGTCCGCGCTCCTGTGCCGCAGCGACGACAGCGCCAGCGACGGGGGCACTGAGGGCCACACCGATCAGCAGGCCTCGCCCTCGGACGCCCTGGATGAGCGGCGAGTCGATGCCGAGCAGGATGTCGCGCAGCTCCTCCCCGCGACGGGCGGCGTTGCCGACGAGGTTCGAGTGTTCGATCTCGGCGAGCACGGCGTCGGCCACGGCGGTCGCGAGCGGGTTCCCACCGAAGGTGGACCCGTGCGAGCCGGGAGTGAAGAGCGCGCTGGCGCTGCCGTACGTGACCAGAGCGCCGATCGGGAAGCCGCCGCCGATCCCCTTGGCGAGAGTGATCGCGTCGGGCGTGATGCCTTCATGGTTGAAGCCGAACCACGCGCCGGTACGCCCGGCACCGGTCTGGATCTCGTCGACGATCAGCAGCGCGCCGTGAGCCAGAGTGAGGGAGCGGGCGGCGGCCAGGAAACCCGCCGGAAGTTCGACGACTCCGGCCTCGCCCTGGATCGGCTCCACGATGACGGCGGCGACACGGTCGTCGACCGCCGATTCGAGAGCTTCGATGGTTGCGGGGATGTGCTCGACGCCACCGGGCATCGGCTCGAAGGGCGCACGCATGGATGCCTTCGCCGTCATGGCGAGCGACCCCATGGTGCGACCATGGAACGCGTTGTCCAGGGCGATGATGCGCGGACGCTCAGCGCCACCGTGCAGACGAGCCAGCTTGAAGGCCGCCTCGTTGGCCTCCGCTCCCGAGTTCGAGAAGAAGACCCGACCGTCGATGCCGGCACCCGCGAGGCGTTTGAGCCGAGCGGCGAGAGCGAGCTGAGGCGGCGTGGCGAAGTAGTTGGAGACGTGTGCCAGCGTCGCGGCCTGCGTGGCGATCGCGTCGACGAACACCGGGTGCGAATGCCCGAGGGAAGTCACCGCGATGCCGGCGAGGAAGTCGAGGTAGCGTCGACCGTCGGCGTCCCACAGGTAGGAACCCTCGCCACGTGTCAGCAGCGCCAGCCGGTCCCCCGCGTTGAGCACGAGATCACGCGCGACATCTTCCTGCCAGACGGTCATGCCGTCACCTCATTCCTTCCCAGAACCACTTCGGTCCCGATTCCCTTGCTGGTGAAGAGCTCGACGAGCACGGAGTGCGCTACCCGTCCATCGATGATGGCGGCCGCATCGACGCCGCCCTCGACGGCATCCAGACAGGCACGCATCTTGGGGATCATGCCCGACTCCAACGTCGGCAGCATCTCGATGAGCGCGTCGGAGGTCAGGTGCGACACGAGCGATTCGCGGTTGGGCCAGTCGGCGTACAGGCCCGGGACATCGGTGAGGACGACGAGCTTTCTCGCGTTCAGGGCGATGGCGAGAGCAGCGGCCGCCGCATCGGCGTTGACGTTCAAGGACTGTCCCGGGCGATCGAGATCGGGGGCGATGCTCGACACCACCGGGATGCGCCCGGCCGCCAGATGATCCAGAACGGGAGTCGGGTCGACCTCCACCACGTCGCCGACGCGACCCAGGTCGACCTCTTCACCGTCGATGACGACCCCGCGGCGGCGTCCGCCGAAAAGCCCGGCATCCTCCCCGCTGAGTCCCGTCGCGATCGGCCCGTGCGAATTGATCTTGGAGACCAACTGCGGGTTCACCTGTCCGGTGAGCACCATGCGGACGACGCTGATCGCCTCCGTGTTGGTGACGCGGTAGCCGCCCTTGAACTCGCTGGGGATCTCGAGGCGCTGCAGCATGTCGGAGATCTGCGGCCCACCGCCGTGCACGACCACGGGAAGCACGCCCACGTACCGGAGGTACGCGATGTCCTGGGCGAACGCCTCCTGGAGCTCGTCCGACACCATGGCGTTGCCACCGTACTTGACGACGACGATCTGGTCGCGGAACTTCTTCAGCCACGGCAGCGACTCGATCAGTGTCGTCGCCTTCACCGCGGCGATGTCGGGGGTGGTGTCCTGGATGTCGGTCATGAGGCGTAGGCGCTGTTCTCGTGCACGTACTCGTGGGTGAGGTCGTTGGTGAGGATCGTCGCCGTCGCATCGCCCGTCTTGAGGTCGATGACGAGGTGCGTCGCCCGCGGCGTCAGGTCGACCTCTTCCCGCGGGCGATCCGGCCCGCCCGCGGTGCAGACCCGCACCCCGTTCATCCACACATCGACGTCGTACGGGTCGAACTGGGCACTGGTGGTGCCGATCGCGGCGAGCACGCGCCCCCAGTTCGGGTCGTTGCCGAAGATCGCTGCCTTGAAGAGGTTGTTGCGGGCGACGGATCGACCGACATCGACGGCTTCCTGCTCGGAAGCCGCGTGCTGCACCTCGATCGTGATGTCGTGGCTCGCACCTTCCGCGTCGCCCTGGAGTTTCTCGGCGAGCTCCTGGCAGATCTGGGTGAGGGCTTCGGCGAAGTCGGCGACATCGGGAGCGACCTCTGACGCACCGTTGGCCAGAAGGGTCACCTGATCGTTCGTCGACATGCAACCGTCCGAGTCGAGCCGGTCGAACGTCTGCCCTGTGGCCTTCCGCAGGGCGGCATCCGCCTCGAGCGGTTCGAGCACGGCATCGGTGGTGATGACCACCAGCATCGTGGCCAAACCGGGTGCCAGCATGCCCGCTCCCTTGGCCATGCCGCCGATCGTCCAGCCGTCACGCGCGACCACGGCGGTCTTGGCGACGGTGTCCGTGGTCATGATGGCCTCGGCGGCGCTCCCGCCGCCGTCCGGGCTCAGCGCGGCGATCGCCTTCTCGGTGCCGGCGAGCACGTTGGCGCGGAACACCTCATCGCCGATGCCGATGAGTCCCGTGGAGCACACCAGCACGTCGCCCGCGCTGATCTGGAGGAGCTCGGCCGCACGCTCGGCGGTCTGGTGCGTGGTCTGGAAGCCGAAGCTGCCGGTGAAGCAGTTCGCCCCGCCGGAGTTGAGCACGACGGCCTCCACGACGCGGTCGGCGACGACCTGCTGCGACCAGATGATCGGGTTCGCCTTGGCGCGGTTGCTGGTGAAGACGGCCGCTCCGACCTTGCGCGGTCCGCGGTTGACGACCACGGCGACGTCGGGCTTGCCAGTGGATTTCAGGCCAGCGGCGACACCGGCCGCCTCGAATCCTGCGGGTGCGGTGACGCTCACGGCGCGACTCCGTTCATTGAGAGGGCGCGGGCTTCGGGAAGCCCCAACGCGATGTTCATGGACTGGACGGCGGCACCGGCGGTGCCCTTGACCAGGTTGTCGACGGCGGTGACGACCGTGACACGGTTCGCGGAACGATCGATCGCCAGCCCCATCAGGGCGGTGTTGGCACCGAGCACGTCCGCCGTGCGCGGGAACCGGCCCTCCGGGAGCAGCTGCACGAAGGTCTCGTCGCCGTAGGCACTCTCCCATGCCCCACGGATCTGCTCGTCGCTGACCCCTTCGACGATGCGAGCAGTGGACGTGGCGAGGATGCCACGCGACATCGGCACGAGCACCGGCGTGAAGGAGATGCGCACCGGAAGGGCGTCCGATGCGGACGCGGGCGAGGCGGCGAGCAGCGCCTGCGTGATCTCCGGGATGTGCCGGTGGGTTCCTCCGACGGCGTAAGGGTTCGCGCTGCCCAGGATCTCGGCGGCGAGCAGGTTGGTCTTCAGACTCTTGCCGGCTCCGGAGGGACCGACCGCAAGCACGGAGACGATGTCGGAGGGATCGATGACGCCGGCGGCGACGCCGGGCGCGAGGCTGAGACTGATCGTCGATGCGTTGCATCCCGGCGCGGCGATACGGGTGGCACCCCGGAGATGCTCACGCTGTTTGACGCCATCCACGAGAAGTTCCGGGACACCGTAGGCCCACGGCTCGTGGAAGACACCGCCGTAGAAGGAATCCCAGGCGGACTGCGAGGTGAGCCGGTGGTCGGCGCCGGCGTCGATCACCAGCGGCGCGTCGACAAGCGCATCCGTGTACTGACCGGATTGTCCGTGCGGCAGCGCCAGGAACACGATGTCGTGACCGGAGAGGATCTCCGGCGTCGTGTCCTGCAAGGTCAGGTGGGCGAGTGAGCGCAGGTGCGGCTGATGGTCGACGAGCGGCTGACCGGCATTCGAGTGCGCGGTCACGGTGCGGATCTCGATGTCGGGATGATCGGCCAGGAGGCGCAGAATCTCGCCGCCCGCATAGCCGGATGCGCCGGAGACGGCGACGGAATACGTCATGCTTTCTACCTTAACGGTCGGGCCTCGATGAACTCGGGGCCATGGGCGGGCCGGAGGCGGCGACTCCGGCACTCCACCGCCGTGCGTGGCAGGCAGGAATGCGGGGTCGCCTAGAGTCGGCGGCCGCCGCGGCGTCGGCGCACAACAGTGACGCTCGAAGCGAGCGTCGATGGTGCGAGGACGGCCGAAGGCATGCCGCGACCATAGCGCGCGTGCCGCGGCATCCGCAAATTCAGACCGTCATCGAATGGCTCGACGCTCGAGCGGCGCAGCGAAGAAAGCCAGCTCGTGATCACACGAAGTCTGGAAAGCGCGCAGCATTCTCGCTCGCTGCTCGGGGCCCGCCGAGGCCGCTGCCGCCGTCACCACCGCGATCGCCTGCGTCGTGGCCTCGTCGAACGCCGGATCTGCGTAGGTCGCCAGCCAGGAGGCGTACGGATGCCGGGGATCGCGCGCGTATGCGCCGAACTCGCCCGCGTGCAGACGGCGCCCGAGGTCGTTGTACAGCCAGAAGCACGGGAGGATGGCGGCGATCAGCTCGCCATAGTCCGCGCCGAAGGCGACACTTCGCAAGTGGTCGAGGTATGCGGTGGTGACCGGTGACGGCGCTGCCGAGAACGTGGCGGCGGCGACGCCCGCGGCGGGAGTCAGCCAGGAGGCGTGCAGCTGCAGCTCTCCGATGATCGAGCCGTGCGCTGAGTTCGCCCAGAAGGCCTGCTCGGACGATACCGGGGCACGCTTTGAGGCCTCGGCGAGCACTCTCGCGTACTCGCGCAGGTAGAGCGCGTCCTGAGCGAGATAGAACAGGAAAGACTCGCGGTCGAGGGTTCCCTCGGCGAGCCGACGGATGAACGGGAGGTCGTCGATCGCCGTGCGGATACCGGAGACGCCATCCCACCACTCTGCCGCGAGCGCGGCAGCGGTCGGGCGAGTATCCACTCCCCCGCGTTCCCAGAGGCCGGAGAAGTGACTGATCGGTCCGTGTCCGCTGCCGACACGGAGATGACCGGCTGCACGCAGCGATTCACGCAACCAGGCACGAGCTCCCCGGACCGCGGCCTGCGCATCATGCCCGCGAGCGAGTCGGGTGGCGATCGCGGACGAGAGGGAGCATCCGGTCCCGTGCGTGTGGCGGGTCTCGATGCGTGCGCCGGGAAACTCCACTCGGATGCCGTTCCCCGCGTCGACCAGCGCGTCCGGGGCGTCCGCGCCGGCCAGATGACCACCCTTGACCAGAACCGCGGACCCGACCTGCGCCGACAGCTCTTCCGCGGCGGCGAGGGCTTCCGCCCAGGACGACAGTTCTCTGCCGACTAGCACCGCGAGCTCGGCGAGGTTCGGAGTGACGAGGTCGGCGAGACGCATGAGCTCGCGCAGCCCGGCCTCCGCTTCGGCGTCGAGCAGCCGATCGCCGGAGGTGGCGACCATCACCGGGTCGATCACCACCGTGGGCGGGCGAACAGCATCGAGCCACGCGACCACGGTCCGGATGACGTCGGCGTTCGCCAGCATCCCGATCTTCACGGCGTCGACGGTGATGTCATCGGAGATCGCGTCGAGTTGGGCACGCAGGAAGTCCGTGGGTGGCACGTGCACCGCGCGCACGCCGCGGGTGTTCTGCGCAGTGAGCGCGGTGAGCGCGGCCATCCCGTACCCGCCGTTCGCCGCGATCGACTTGAGGTCGGCCTGGATGCCCGCGCCGCCAGACGGATCACTCCCCGCGATGCTGAGAACGCGCGGGACCGCCCCGGCGCGCCAGCGCCGCACGAACTCTCCTGCCTCCGCGCGGGGGTCCGCCGCTGCGCACAACGCCGAGACCACGGCCAGTCCTGCCGCCCCGGCTTCCTGCAGTGCCTCGCTGTCGTCGATGCGAACTCCGCCGATCGCGACACAGGGAAGCGGACTGGCTTCCGCGAAGGCGCGGAACCCCTCGATGCCGAGCGCCGGCGGATGGTCTGGCTTCGTCAGTGTCGGTCGGATGACCCCGACTCCGAGGTAGTCGACGGTTCCGGGTGGGAGCCGACGCAGTTGATCGAGGTGCGTGAGACTGTTGGCGGTGAGACCGACGATCGCGTCGGGCCCCAGAGCTTCCCGGGCTCCCCGCACCGACTGGTCGCCCTGCCCGAGGTGAACGCCGTCCACCCTTGCTCCTCGTGCGCGAGCGGCGAGCGCGGCATCGAGCCGGTCGTTCACGACCAACAGAGCGCGGCCGTCGATGACGCGTGAGAGTTCGACGAGCTGATCCACGATCTCCACGTCGGACGCGGACTTGTCGCGTAGCTGCACGATGCTCACTCCCCCGTCGACGGCCAGTCGCACCGTCTCGACCACACCGCGGTCTCCACACAGGCCCGCGTCGGTCACGAGATAGACAGAGAGGTCGAGTCTCACAGCGCACCGACCTCGACGCGCGCCCGGGAGACGATCTCGTCGGGCGCCAGGGAGGCGAGGGCGTCCAACAGGGCGACGGCGAAGCTTCCCGGTCCGCTCGCGCCTTCGGCCGCCATCTCGGCTGCGATCGTGTACACGAGGGTCGCGGAGGCGACCGCCGTGAGTGCGTCGAATCGTGCGGCGTCGGCCGCGCCGAGGAAGGCGGCCATCACCGCCCCCAGTGCACATCCCCCGCCCGTGACGCGGGTGAGGAGCTCATGTCCGTTGGCGAGCCGAATCACTCTCTCGCCATCGGTGATGAGGTCGGTCGGCCCGGAGATCGCGGCCACCCCGCCGGTGCGACGTGCGAGTGAGACAGCGGCGTCGGCGGCGGCATCCGTGCTGTGGGTGGCGTCCACGCCTCGCCCGCCGGCACCGAGGCCCGCCAGTGCGAGGATCTCGGAGGCGTTCCCGCGGATCGCCGTCGGCCGCTGTTCGAGCAGCCGATGGGCGAGCGCGGTCCGCACCGGCAACGCGCCGATCGCGACCGGGTCCAGCACCCACGGCGTTCCGGATGCCGCGGCACCCGTGACCGCTTCGAGGGCGGCCGCGCGCTGCTCGGGCGTCGGTGTGCCCAAATTGATCAGGAGGCCGGAAGCGACACCGGCGAACATCTCCGCCTCGCCCACGATGTCGACCATCGCGGGTGCTGCTCCCACCGCGAGCAGCACGTTGGCTGTGAAGCCGGTGACGACGGCGTTCGTTATGCAGTGGGTCAAGGGTGGAGATGCCCGGAGGGCCTCGAGCAGGCTCGCCGCCGAAGAGGCGAGATCGATGGTGGTTTCCGGACGCAGACGATCGCTCATCGCGACATCCCTTCGCTAGTACGAACTAGATCAGGTTCGACGGGTCTGTTCTCAGCCGCGGATGCGGCACCCCGTGTCACTGCTCGAAGTCTAGCGACCGAGCTCGGCCAGCAGGCTCATCTCCGCGGCTCTCGTGAGGCCGGCGCGGCGGACACGATCGACACCTCGCACGCGCTCATCGGCCACCACGCGTGCGATCGTCTCGGCGAGCGGACGGAGCGTCCCGCCGGTGGCGAGGTACCGTCGATTCGAGCGGGTCATGAAGCCCGTCATCTCCGCAGGGAGCCAGAGCGGCAGCGACCGCTCCCCCGCCCAGTACTCGACACCCCGGGCCACCAACCAGCTTTCCTCCGCGCTGACGATCTCCCCGCGATGCCCGGCGGCTGCCTGCACCATCTGAAGCACTTCAGCGAGCGGATGCCGGTCACCGATCGCGTTGACCGCGCCGTGGGCGGTTCCGGCAACCACGGCGGCGGCGAGGTCGTCGACGTCGATCACCTGCGTCGTCCGTCCGTCGAGCGGGGGCGCGACCACCGGGCCGTCTCCCGCTCTCAGGAAGGCGGCCGCCCAGTATCCGAATCTGTCGCTGGGGTCGCCGTCTCCGGCGATGAGGCCCGGTCGCACGACGAGGGCGCGATCTCCGAGTGCGCCGACCGCATCCTCGCCGGCAGCTTTCTGCGCGCCGTACTCATATTCGTCGCCGTTGCGGGCCGGCGGGTGCCGCGGCGCGGACTCATCCGCTCCGACGGTCTCGTCATCGGCATAGACCGACATCGAGGAGATGTAAGTCCAGCGCGCGGCGCGACCTCCCAGCGACCCGACCGCGGCGGCCACATGCGACGCCTGCGAGGAGATGTCGACCACCTGATCCCAGTCGCGCGCGGCAAGGGCGGAATACACCTCGGGGTCGTCGCGGTCGCCACGCACCAGCTCTGCTCCGCGTGGCGCCGGGCGATCGCCGCGCGCGAGGCATGTCACCGCAGCGCCGGCATCCACCCATCGGCGGGCGATGCGCCCGGAGAGCCAGCCCGTCCCACCGAGAATCAGCACGTCCGTCATGGGTCCATGTCACCAGCATCCGGAGCTACGCGGAAGGCCCTTCTGCTCGAAGCAGAAGGGCCTTCGCTGGGGTACGCGCCTCAGTCACGGGGTACGCGCCTCAGTCGCGGAGTGCGGCACCGAACAGCTCGGCAGCGGCCGCGACCCCGGCGAGCTTCGCCTCGGTGGCCTCCGCTGCGGTGAGGGTCCGGTCGTCGGCGCGGAAGCGCATCGCGAACGTCAGGCTCTTCGAGCCATCCGGCACTCCCTCGCCGCGGTAGTCGTCGACGAGTCGCACGGATTCGAGCAACGCACCGGCACCATCGGTCAGAGCGGCACGCACATCCCCGGCAGCGACATCCGCGGGAAGCGTGAGCGATACATCCTGGGTGGCGGCCGGGAACGTCGACAGCGACTCGGCGACGATGCGCGCACCCGCGAGCTCGAGAATCCGGTCGAGGTCGATTTCCACGACGGTCGCGCGTCCCGGCAGATCCGCTTCCGCCGCGGCGGCGGGGTGCAGCTCGCCGACGTAGCCGACCTCCTCCGCACCCACGCGAAGTGCACCGGTCCGGCCGGGGTGCAGCGCGGCGCGCTCCGCCTGCACGACGTCGATCTCGACCCCGGCCGCGGCCGCGATCACTCGGACGGCGTCCAGAGCTTCGGTCAACCCTGCCGACTCGGCCGCCCGACCGGGCTGACGGGGCGAGACGTTGCCGGTGAGCAGCACCGCCACGTGTCGATGCTGCGGCGGGATCGACGCGTCGAGTTCCGCGAGCTTCGCATCGGCGGGCCGTTCGCCGAGCGGCGGAACGTCGTCGGTACCGTACTCGACCCCGGCATCCGGCAGGAACACCGCGCCCGTCTCGAAGATCGCGAGATCGGTGAAGCCGCGCGAGATGTTCCGATGCGCGGTCTGCAGCAGACCCGGGATGAGCGAGCGGCGCAGGAACGGAGCCTGACCGTCGAGAGGATTCGCCAGACGGATGCTGGGCAGATGCTCCCCCGTCGGCGATCCGTGCAGGTCGTTCAGCGCCTCCGTCGTGAACGGGAACGCCGGCGTCTCGACGAATCCAGCGGCAGCGAGGGCGTCGGCGACACGACGTCGCCCCTGCTGGTGAGCCGTGAGACCTCGCCCGGACGGCGGGGTGGGCAGCACGGAAGGGATGCGGTCGAGCCCGTGGATGCGGGCCACCTCTTCAGCGAGTGTCCACTTGTCAGTGAGGTCGGGACGCCAGGTCGGCGGGATCACCGTCCAACCGTTCTCGCTGTCGGACACGTCTGCACCGATCGTGGTCAGCGCACCGGTGATCTCCGCATCCGTGTAGTCGACGCCGATGAGTCCCTGCACGAAACCGGCCGGAAGTTCGATCTCGGCCACGAAGACCTCGGCGAACAGCGCTCCGCCCTCTTCGGTGAGCGTGCCACCGGCGAATTCGACCATCAGATCAGCCGCACGGCGCGCCGCGACGAACGGGATCAGCGGGTCGACGCCACGCTCGAAGCGCTTGGATGCCTCGCTGGGCAGCTTGTGCCGGCGAGCCGACCGCGCGATGGTGATCGGATCGAACGCGGCCGCCTCGATCAACACGTTGCGCGTGGTCGCGCTCATCTCCGTCGTGCCGCCGCCCATCACGCCGGCGAGGCCGATGGGACCGGAGTCGTCGGTGATGAGCAGGTCTTCCACGTGGAGGGACCGCTCGACACCGTCGAGGGTGGTCATCTTCTCGCCCGGCGTCGCCCGACGCACGGTGATGCCGCCGGCGAGCTTGTCGAGATCGTAGCCGTGGAGCGGCTGTCCCAGCTCGAGCATCACGTAGTTCGTGATGTCGATCAGGATGCCCAGCGAGCGCATTCCGGCGAGCGACAGGCGAGCCACCATCCACGGCGGGGTGGGACGTGCCGGATCGACGTCGCGCACGACGCGGGTGACGAACTCGCTCGCACCGACGCGGTCGCGCACCGGGGCGACGTCGTCGACGACGGCCGTGTGCCCGCTGCCGGGCTGCAGCTCGGCGAAGTCGCGCTCGGCGGGATCACGGAAGTCCGCGCCGGTGGCGTGTGAGTACTCGCGGGCCACCCCTCGTACCGAGAAGGCATACCCGCGGTCCGGGGTGACGTTGATCTCCACGGCGACGTCATCCAGACCGAGCAGCGCGATCGCGTCGGCACCCACGGGGGCATCGACGCCGAGGTCGGACAGGACGAGGATCCCGTCGTGCTCGTCACCCAGGCCCAGCTCTCGTGCCGATGCGATCATCCCGTCGGAGACGTGGCCGTAGGTCTTGCGCGCGGCGATCGGGAACGGGCCGGGGAGCACGGCGCCCGGCAGCGTCACGACGACCTTGTCACCGGCGACGAAGTTGTGCGCACCGCAGACGATCCCGCGGATGCCGCCGTTCGCCTCGCCGACATCGACCTGACACCAGTTGATCGTCTTACCGTTCGACTGCGGCTCTGCCTCGAGTGAGACCACCTGGCCGACCACGACGGGACCGGAGATCTCGAAGCGGTGCACGTCCTCCTCTTCGAATCCGACGGTCACCAGAGCCGCGAGGACATCCTCGGGCGTGGCATCCGCTGCCAGATCGACGTACTCACGCAACCACGAAAGCGGGACGCGCATCACACCACCATCCCGTACTGCTCACTGAATCGGACATCGCCCTCGGCCATATCGCGCATGTCCTGAACGTCACTGCGGAACATCAGGCCCCGCTCGATACCCATGCCGAACGCGAAACCGCTGTAGACCTCGGGGTCGATCCCGGCAGCGCGCAACACGTTGGGGTTGACCATGCCGCAGCCACCCCACTCGATCCAGCGCGCGCCACCCTTGAAGGTCGGGTGCCAGAGGTCGAGCTCGGCGGAGGGCTCGGTGAAGGGGAAGTAGTTGGTGCGGAAGCGGGTCTTCGCCTCCGGGCCGAACAGCAGCTTCGCGAAATGGTCGAGGGTGCCCTTGAGGTGCGCCATCGTGATGCCCTTGTCGATGACGAGACCCTCGAACTGGGTGAACACCGGCAGGTGCGTGGCGTCGAACTCGTCGGTGCGGTACACGCGACCCGGGCACAGCACGTAGATCGGGACCTCGCGGTCGAGCATCGAGCGCACCTGCACGGGGCTCGTGTGCGTGCGCATCACCAGATGACGCGACGGCGGATCGACGTAGAAGGTGTCCTGCTCCTGGCGGGCGGGGTGGTCGACGTCGAAGTTCAGCGCGTCGAAGTTGAACCATTCGTGCTCGAGCTCCGGGCCCTCCGCGATCTCCCAGCCCATGCCGACGAAGATGTCGGAAACCTGGTCCTGCAGAAGAGTCAGCGGATGCCGTGCGCCGACCCGCGTCCGCGAAGCGACGGCGGTGATGTCGACACGCTCCGCTTCGAGCCGCGCGGCGACCTCAGCGGCGGCGAGTTCCGCTTCCTTGGCCGCGAGAGCCTTGGACACCTGGCCGCGGCCCTGCCCGACGAGCTTGCCGAAAGCGGCCTTGTTCTCGGGAGCGACCTGGCGCATGGACGCATTCAGGACTGCGAGCGGCGATCCGTCTGCGACATGCGCGGCGCGCGCCGCTTTCAGTTCGGCCGTATCGGCGGCCGCAGTTATCGCCGCAAGCGCGGCGGCGACGGCCGTTTCGACCGCCTCCGGGGTGATTTCGGGAGACTCAGACACGAGATGTGAGTCTACCGGCGCTCGGGCGGTCCGCCCGTCCGGTCACCCCGCTCCTGGCCCGTTCCCCATGTCGAACTTGCCGCCTCCGCGTTGCATCGCGATCACTTCGGTGACCGTCGCATCTCCATGCTGGCGCGGGTCAGCGCCACCGAAATCGGGGTTGTAACCCTTGAGTCGCGGCGAACGACGCGTGCGGATCTCGAGCCACTTGGCGATGCCCGAGAGGATCAGACACATGACGATGTAGATGCCGCCGATGACGAACGCCGACTGCAGCACCGGGCGGCCCTGCTGGGACGTGAGCTGCTTGGCGAAGTACAGCAGTTCGGGGTACGTGATGATGAAGCCGAGCGCGGTGTCCTTCAGCGTCACCACGAGCTGGGCGACGATCACCGGGAGCATCGCGCGCACGGCCTGTGGGAACAGGATGAGGCGCATGACACCGCTCTTGCGGAGCCCGATGGCGTAGCCGGCTTCCTTCTGCCCGCGGGGCAGCGATTCGATTCCGGCACGCAGCACTTCGGCGAGCACCGAGCCGTTGTAGACGGTCAGCGCGATGACGACCGCCCAATACGGATCCATCTTGACCCCGAGGGTGGGAAGGCCGTAGTAGAGCAACATCATGAACACGAGCACCGGCACCGCGCGGAAGAACTCCGTGAGGACGGTGACCGGGACCCGGATCCAGGCGCGATCGGAGAGCCGCCCGATGGCGAGCACGAAGGCCAGGACGAGACTCAGGATCGCCGCGAGCCCGAAGGCGGCGAGCGTGCGTCCGAGGGCGCCGAAGATCTGCGTCCAGACGGCACTGAACGTGAAGACATACCAGCGAGACGCGTCGAACTGGCCGCTCTCGTAGAAGCGGAAGCCGATGAAGGCGAGGAGAGCGAGGATGACGACGACGGTCGCCACCCCGATCAGCCGGTTACGGAGGATCGCTTTGGGACCGGGGACGTCGTACAGGACGGAAGTCATCGCGCGATCCTCCACTTGTTCTCGAGATATCGCTGGAGCCAGCTGAGCAGCATGACCAGAGCGACGAAGATGAGCGCCACCCAGAGCAGAACCACGAGCGCGTTCTCGCCGCGCTCACTGAGATAGGAACGGACCGCGCCGAGTTCGACCACAGAGAATCCGGCGGCGACGGTGGTGTTCTTCAGCAGGGCGATGAAGACGCTCATCATCGGGGGCACCACGGAACGGAAAGCCTGAGGAAGGACGACGAGCGACATCACCTGCCCGAACGGCAGCCCGATCGCTCGCGCCGCCTCAGCCTGGCCGACCGGCACCGTGTTGATGCCCGCGCGGATCACCTCGGCGACGTACGTGGCCGTGTAGATGCCGATGGCGAGGATGCCGAGGACGGTGGTGCTGAGCTTCGGCAGTCCGAGCTGCGGATAGCCGAAGATGAAGAAGAAGAAGACGAGGGTCAGCGGCGTGTTACGGATGAGGTTCACGTACACGGTTCCGACGCCGCGGGCGATCGGCACGGGGGCGACACGCATGGCGCCGACGATGATGCCGAGGACCAGGGCGAGCAGCGCGCCGCCGAAGAAGATCAGCAGGGTGTTGCGGATCGCCGTTCCCCACAGATCGAGGTTTCCGAAGATGACGTCCACGCCGTCCTCCCCTTCA
Source organism: Microbacterium sp. CGR2 (assembly GCF_003626735.1). Classification (NCBI taxonomy): domain Bacteria; kingdom Bacillati; phylum Actinomycetota; class Actinomycetes; order Micrococcales; family Microbacteriaceae; genus Microbacterium; species Microbacterium sp. CGR2. Next base: position 22,268 of record NZ_RBHX01000002.1, read on the forward strand.
GGATGAGGAGGGGGCGGCCTTCGCGGCCGCCCCCTCTGTTCGATTAGTCGACAGCAGGCTGTTCGACTTCGATGCCCGACTCTCCGAGGTTCTTGTCGAAGATCGCCTGCCAGATGTCGCCACCGTCGGTGAAGAGCGTGTTGATGTGCTCCTGCAGCGCGGTGTCATCCTTGGCGAGGCCGACGCCGTAGCGCTCCTCCGTGAACGGCTCGCCGACGACCTTCAGGTTCTCCGGGTCCTGCGCGGCGTAGCCGATGAGGATCGCCTGGTCGGTGGTGACCGCCTGGACCTCGCCGGAGAGCAGAGCCTCGACACACGCGGAGTACAGGTCGTACTCCTTGGTGGGAACCTCCGGGTAGTTGTCGCGGATGTTCTGGATCGGCGTCGAACCCGTCGCCGAGCACACCGTGGTGTCCGCGGTCAGATCCGCTTCGCTCTTGATGTCTTCGTTGTCGGCCGTCACCAGCAGACCCTGACCCGTGATGAAGTACGGACCGGCGAAGTTGATCTGCTCCTTGCGCTTGTCGTTGATGGAGTAGGTGCCGACGTAGTAGTCGACGTCTCCGTTGACGAGCGCCTGCTCGCGGTTGGCCGAGGCGATGGGCTTGAACTCGATCTTGTCCTCGTCGTAGCCGAGCGAGGCCGCGATCCAGCGGGCGATGTCGACGTCGAAGCCGGTGCGCTCCCCCGTCGTGACATCGAGGTAGCCGAGACCGGGCTGGTCCTCCTTGACACCGATGACGACCTGGTCACGCTCGGTGATCGCGTCGAAGGTGGGGCTGCCTTCGAGCTGGACGTCCGAGGCGACCTCGAACCACGTCGAGTCCTCGCCGCCCTCTTCGCCGCCGGTGCCGCCGGGGGTCGACGGGCTGCCGCTGTTGCAGGCCGTGAGCGCCAGCAGAGCTGTCGCCGCGATGCCGATGCCCGCCAGTGTCCGTGTGCGTCGCATGTGCGTCTCCTTCGTGTGCTGTGTGTGCAGGGTCTTGTGTGATCAGCGCGTTCTGCGCAGATCAGTGGGTGAGGAGCTTGGAGAGGAAGTCCTTGGCACGATCGCTCTTCGGGTTCGTGAAGAACTCCTCGGGCGTCGCCTCCTCCACGATGCGACCGTCGGCCATGAAGACCACACGGTCGGCGGCCTTCCGCGCGAAGCCCATCTCATGGGTCACGACGATCATCGTCATGCCGTCATGGGCCAACTCGACCATGACGTCGAGGACCTCGTTGATCATCTCGGGGTCGAGCGCGCTGGTGGGCTCATCGAAGAGCATGACCTTCGGCTGCATGGCCAGAGCGCGAGCGATGGCGACGCGCTGCTGCTGCCCGCCGGAGAGCTGGGCAGGAAGCTTCGACGCCTGCTCTGCCACGCCGACGCGGGTCAGCAGGATCATGGCCTCTTTCTCGGCATCCGCTTTCTTCATGCCGCGGACCTTGATCGGCCCCAGTGTCACGTTCTCCAGAATCGTGAGATGCGCGAAGAGGTTGAAGGACTGGAACACCATGCCCACATCGGCACGAAGGTGCGCGAGCGACTTGCCTTCGGCCGGCAGTTCTTTGCCGTCGATGCTGATCGTGCCGCTGGTGATCGTCTCGAGGCGGTTGATCGTGCGGCACAGCGTCGACTTGCCGGAACCCGATGGGCCGATCACCACGACGACCTCGCCCGAGTCGACGGTGAGGTTGATGTCGGCCAGCGCCTGGAAGTCGCCGTAGTGCTTCTGCACGTTGTCGACCACGACAAGGGGTGTACCAGAGGTCATCATTTCTCCAAACTAGCCAGGTCGAGCGTTCTGGCTCCAGACGCCACGTCGAGCTTTACACGTTCGTGACACGCGGTCGGGTGCGACCGATGATGCTGCGCGGACCGCGCGAGCTCTACCCCGCTGCCCGTTGAGCGAATGCGCTCTCGTACAGGCACACGCTCGCGGCGGTCGCGAGGTTCAGGGATTCGGCACGGCCGAAGATGGGCAGCTTCAGGACGCGATCCGCGAGGGTGAGCGCTTCGTCTTCCAGCCCGTGCGCCTCGTTGCCGAACAGCCAGCCCGTCGGTTCGGCCAGCACTCCCTCTGCGCGAGCCGCAAGCAGGTCGTCGCCTTTCACGTCGGCCGCCAGGATACGGAGGCCCGCCGCATGGGCGCGTGTGACGACGTCGGCGAGGTCTCCCCCGACCGAGATCGGGAGGTGGAACAGGGACCCGGTCGTCGCGCGGACCACCTTCGGGTTATAGGGATCGACCGTACGGCCGGTCAGCACGACGGCATCCGCACCTGCGGCATCAGCCGCTCGGATGATCGTGCCCAGATTCCCGGGGTCTCGCACCTCTTCGCAGATCGCGACCAGACGCGGGGCTGCCGCGAAGATGTCGCGCAGGGAAGTCGGCGTCTGCTGGACCACGGCCACAAGCCCCTGCGGGGTGACTGTGTCGGCCATCGCGTTGAGGACGTACTCGGTCACATACTCGACATCGATCTCGGCATCGCCGGCCTTGGCCCTGATGTCAGGATGCTTCTCCCAGCCGGTCGGCGTGGCGAACAATTCCACGATGGCGTCGGGACGGTAGGTGAGCGCCTCGCGGACCGCCTGCGGCCCTTCGAGGAGGAACAGACCGGTCTCGGTGCGAGCGCTGCGTTTCGTCAGCTTCGCCACGGCACGGACGCGGGGGGACCGGGGGTTTTCCAGCACGATCACAGTCTAGGGTCACGGCCGGTCCCACACCGCAGTGCGTGATGAGACGACCGACGCCAAAACGGGCGCCCTCCCGAAGGAGGACGCCCGTTCTCGTGGTGCGTGTGCTTACGCTGCCGACTTCGGAGCGTTGACGTCGGAGGGCAGAGCCTTCTTCGCCGTCTCGATCAGAGTCGTGAACGTCGCTGCGTCGTTGACCGCGAGGTCGGCGAGCATGCGACGGTCGACCGTGACACCCGCGAGGCCGAGGCCCTGGATGAAGCGGTTGTACGTCATGCCGTTCTGGCGTGCAGCGGCGTTGATGCGCTGGATCCAGAGGCGACGGAAGTCACCCTTGCGCTTGCGACGGTCACGGTACGAGTAGACCAGGGAGTGGATGACCTGCTCTTTGGCCTTGCGGTAGAGGCGCGAACGCTGTCCGCGGTAACCGGAGGCGCGCTCGAGGATGACCCGGCGCTTCTTGTGGGCGTTTACCGCCCGCTTTACTCTTGCCATTTTCCTGTGTTCCTATTCGTGCGTTCGGGCGCTTCAGCGACCGAGAAGCTTCTTCGCGACCTTGGTGTCAGCCTTCGAGAGCACCTGGTCCTGGTTCAGACGACGAGTGCGACGGCTCGACTTGTGCTCGAGGTTGTGGCGCATACCGGCCTGCTGCTTCTTCAGCTTGCCGCTGCCGGTGATCTTGAAGCGCTTCTTAGCACCCGAGTGGGTCTTCTGCTTCGGCATCTTCTCTTCCTTCGTATGGCGCCTTCTCAGGCGACGGTGTCAACCCGCGGTGCGGGAGTTCTGGGGGCGGGAGTTACTCCGCGGGAGCCGGAGCCGGAGCATCCGACTCGCTCTTGGACTCACGAGCCGCCTGCTTGTTCGCGGCGCGCTGTGCATCGCGAGCGGCGTTCTGCTCCTGCTTGGCCTCGGACTTGCTCTTCAGGGGAGCAACGACCATGACCATGTTGCGACCGTCGATCGTCGGATTCGACTCGACGGTGCCGAGCTCGGCGACGTCTTCGGCGAACTTGCGCAGCAGACGCACGCCCTGCTCGGGGCGCGACTGCTCGCGACCACGGAACAGGATCATCGCCTTGACCTTGTCGCCGGCCTTGAGGAAGCCCTCTGCGCGCTTCAGCTTGGTCGTGTAGTCGTGCGCTTCGATCTTCAGGCGGAAGCGGACTTCCTTGAGGATCGTGTTCGCCTGGTTACGGCGAGCTTCCTTGTCCTTCTGGGCGGCCTCGTACTTGAACTTGCCGTAGTCCATGATCTTGACCACGGGCGGCTTCGAGTTCGGGGCGACCTCGACGAGGTCAAGATCGGCTTCCTGCGCAAGGCGCAGCGCCGCTTCGATGCGGACAACGCCGATCTGCTCACCCGCGGGTCCGACGAGGCGGACCTCGGGGACGCGGATGCGCTCATTGGTGCGGGGATCGCTGATAGGTGCTCCTTAGACGATGTGATTCAGCCACCGCGACGCTCTCAGCATCACGGGCGAATTCGGAATCGTCCCCCACCCACCGGCGTTCAGACACCGGCTCGCACCCTGCCTGCCGGTCGGATCTCACGATCGGAACCGGCGGAGTGCTGGACCCGGTAGCCTGGAACGGCAAGCGCGGGTGGGAAGTGAATCCTCTTTCGTACCGGAGCATTACGCTCCGGAGCCCGCCAAAGTCTAACAGAAGGCAAGGCGAAGTGACGAACCAGGTACCGGACGAGGCCAGACGCGAGCGCGAAGAGCGTTGGGCACGGCAAGAGGAAGCGGCATCCTCCGCCACCCGGGACATCGCCGATGTGCCTGCGGTCGAGGTCATCACGACCGCCGCCGTGCACCTGATGAGCGCGGCCGCCGTGAAGCTCGGGTTGGCGGACGACCCCGATTCGGAGCTCGACCTCGACGAAGCCCGCAAGCTGATCAACGCCCTCGCCGGTCTCATCACCGCGGGCGCTCCCGAGATCAGCGACATGCACGCGCGTTCACTGCGCGACGGCCTTCGGTCCCTGCAGCTGGCCTTCCGCGAAGCATCGGTCATTCCCGATCCCATCGGCAAGGGACCGGGCGAGAAGTGGACCGGTCCGGTCAACTAGTCCGACCGGACGGCGCGTCGAGTTCGCTCAGGCGCTGCGGCGCAGTTTGACCGTGAGCGAGTCCGCGAGGACCGCGATGCGATCATCGGACGCCCAGCGCTGAGCGAGTCGGGCGAGCACCGCGTCGAGCACCTCGCGCTCGAGACCGTCGACGAGCTCCAGGACGACGATGAGTTCCGGGCCCCGTAGCCGCGCATCGGGATCGCCCGGAGCGACGGCCACGTCGATCACGGCGAGTTCGTGAGCCACGCTCTCCTGCAGCGCCGCGAAGACCTCCGGCGACAGGAAGCTGGGCTCCCACTCGTGTCCTTGCGCGATCGCCCAGACCGCCGGGCGGCGCAGGACGAACTCGGTGTCCGACGTCGGGTCCAGCACGATCAGGTCGGTGTCCTCCGCGGATGCCGCCAGAGCCGCTCGCACCGCTTCGACGGGAATCGGCCGTGCCGTCGCATCCCAGTTCCTCATGGCGCCGACCGATGAGAAGACGGGCTGAACCCGGCGACCGTCGGGAGCGGCGACCGTGACGATCGACAGCTCCTGCGTCTTGTCGACAGTGAGTCCGTTCGGGGCGACGCCCTCATCGCCTCGCTCGGCGACGAGCGGGATCAGGACCCTGGCGCTCCGGAAGGCGTCGACGACCTCGACCTGAGTGCCCTGACCGGCGCGAAAGCGCAGCACGGCGTCGAGCAGTGCCGGGTCGGCGGAACCGTCATCCGCCGCGTGCGGGTTCGACTCGAAACTCCGGCCCTCCCATGGCACCCCTGCAGAGTCGCCGTGGCCCGGGCCGCCGATGTCGTCAGTCCCCTGCGACATCCAGCGCCTCAGCGAGCGTGAAGGCCTTCGCGTAGAGCGCCTTGCCGACGATCGCGCCCTCCACACCGAGTGGGACGAGCTCGCGAAGAGCGATGATGTCGTCGAGGTTCGAGATTCCGCCGGACGCGACGACGGGCTTCGGTGTGCGGGAAGTCACCTCGCGCAGCAGCTCGAGGTTCGGCCCGCGCAGCGTGCCGTCCTTCGTGACATCGGTGACGACGTAGCGGCTGCAGCCGGCATCCTCGAGACGGTCGAGCACCTCCCAGAGGTCTCCGCCTTCCTTGGTCCAGCCGCGTGCCGCCAGGGTGGTGCCGCGCACGTCCAGTCCCACGGCGATCGCCTCGCCGTAGCGGCTGATGACGTCGGCCGCCCACTCCGGATTCTCCAGGGCGGCGGTGCCGAGGTTGATGCGGCTGGCGCCGCTCTCCAGCGCCGCCTCGAGCGTCGCATCGTCACGGATGCCGCCCGAGAGCTCGACGTTCACGTTCTTGTACTGCTTGATGACCTTGCGGAGGATCGAGGTGTTGCTGCCGCGACCGAAAGCAGCATCGAGGTCGACGAGGTGGATCCACTTCGCACCCTGCGACACCCACTCCCCGGCAGCATCCATCGGGTCGCCGTAGCTGGTCTCGGTGCCGGCCTCGCCCTGGGTGAGGCGGACCGCCTTGCCGCCGGCGACATCGACCGCGGGGAGAAGCGTGAGCGAGGGAGACTGCGCGAAGTCGTTCATGAGTTCCTAAGGTGAGGATACAGATCCGTGGTGCGAGCAGGCGTCGCGGACGCACGAGAACCGAGGGTATCGCGGAGGCAGTCGCCCTCCAAATGCAGGAGATAGGGTGAGTCATGATGTCCGGACCGCATGAAGAAGCCAAGGCCCCAGCGGCGTCGCCCGACAACGGCGGCGAGCCGCAGCTCGTCGATTCCGTCCCGCTCTTCCCGATGGGCGCCCCTCCCGCTCCCCCACTGCCCGCTGCCGACTCGTCGATGCCGGGCCAGCCGCCGTATCGTCGCACTCGTGCCGCCGCACGACAGGAGCGTCGTCCAGACCCCGTCGAGACGCCCGCGCCCGATGCGCCGAGTCCCGGTGATGCGGGCCCTGAGGATCCGATCACTTCTCCGGTCGCCGTGCGGTCCGTCGCCGCTCCCGCTCCGACACCTCCGGTCACCGCCCCGCCGGTCACCGCCCCGCCCGTCACCGCACCGCCCGTAACCGCCCCGCCCGTCACCGCACCGCCGACCGCCGAGGCTCCCGCCACCGCACCCCCGGTCACCGCACCCCCGGTCACCGCACCCCCGGTCAGTGCGCCTCCGGTCAGTGCGCCGTCAGCCGACGACGCTCCCGCCGCCGACGAGGCTCCTGCCAGCTTCGCACCGTCGATGCCGGTGTACGCTCCCATCGAGCCGGCGTCGCGACGGGAACAACGCGTGCTGCGCGATCGGCACTCGTTCCTGCAGACCGAGCGCCCCGAAGAGCCGGCGCGCGAGGGCGCGCGAGGCCTCTTGAACCGGCTCGGTTTCCACTTTGCCCCGTCGCCCCAGGAGCAGCCTGTCCGGGATGACGAACTCGCGGTGAGTCAGCACTGGCCCGGCCCGCGCACCATCGCCGTGGTCAACGGAAAGGGTGGCGCGGGAAAGACCCCGACGACGATCCTGCTCTCGGCAGTGTTCGCCCGGTACGGCGGCGCAGGCGTCCTGGCGTGGGACAACAACCAGACCCGCGGAACCCTGGGATGGCGGACCGACGCCGGATCCCATGACCGCACTCTGCTGGAGATGCTGCCTGAAGTCGGGCGACTGCTCGGCACGGGTGCGCAGTCCGCAGACCTCGCCCACTTCATGCACCACCAGCCGCGAGAGAAGTACGACGTGCTGCGGTCGAAGCCCATCAGGCTCGCCCATGAGAACCGCCTCAGCCCGGAGGACGTCGACGCCATCCACGCGGTGGCGGCGAAGTTCTACCGGCTCATCATCATCGACTCAGGCAACGATGAATCCGATCCGATGTGGCTGCAGATGATCGATCGTGCCGATCAGCTGGTCGTCGCGACGACGACACGCGACGATCACGCCGAGGCCGGCGCGCTGCTCATCGAGGCACTCGAGGACCGCGATGAGCGTTCGGCTCGACTTGCTCAGCAGTCCGTCGTCGTGGTCTCGCAGGCTGACCCGAAGGCGTCGGCGGCCGACGTGGAGCACGTCGTCGGCGGGTACAAGTCCCTGGCCCGCGACGTCGTCACGATCCCCTTCGATCAGGAGATGGTGGACGGCCACCTGCGGTACGGCGCTCTCGCCAAGCGCACTCAGCGCGCATGGCTTTCGGCCGCGGCATCCGTCGCACGCGGATTCTGACGCCGAGCAGCCGATCGTCTGAGTGGGACTCAGAGGCTCCCGATCCAGTTGCGAAGCAGCTGGATGCCTGCCTCGCCGGACTTCTCGGGGTGGAACTGCGTCGCCGACAGCGGCCCGTTCTCGACCGCTGCGAGGAACGGTTCTCCGTACGTCGTCCAAGTGAGCACGGGCTGCGGGAACGGCGGAATGACGTCGAGCTCCCAGGACTGCGCCCCGTAGGAGTGCACGAAGTAGAAGCGCTCCTGCTCGATGCCGCGGAAGAGGACACTGTCGGCGCCGGAGTCGACCGTGTTCCATCCCATGTGCGGCAGCACGGGCGCGTTGAGTTCGGTGACCGTTCCCGGCCATTCTCCGAGGCCCTCGGTGTCGTGCCCGCGTTCGACACCTCGCTCGAACAGCACCTGCATGCCGACGCAGATCCCGAGGACGGGGCGTCCGCCGGCAAGTCGCCGGTCGATGATCTCGTCTCCGCCGTGTGCGTGCAGAGCATCGCGAACCGCCTGGAACGCGCCCACGCCGGGAACGAGAAGCCCGTCGGCTTCGAGTGCCTCCGTACGGTCGCGCGTCAGCACAGCATCCGCGCCGGCGGCGACGAGCGCCTTCACCGCTGAGTGGACGTTGCCGGACTCGTAGTCGAAGACGGCGACCCGGGGAGCCCGACTCACAGTGCACCCTTCGTGGACGGAATTCCCTCGACGAGCGGGTCGAGGGCCTTCGCCTGCCGGAACGCCCGCGCGAAGGCCTTGAACTCCGCCTCAGCGATGTGGTGCGGGTCGCGCCCACCTAGCACACGCACGTGCACGGTCAAAGCGGCGTTGAACGTGATCGCCTCGAAGGCGTGCCGAACCAAGGACCCGGTGAAGTGCCCGCCGATGAGGTGGTGCTCGAACCCTGCGGGCTCCCCCTCGTGCACGAGATACGGGCGACCGGAGATGTCGACGACCGCCTGCGCGAGTGCCTCATCGAGAGGTACGAGCGCGTCGCCGTAGCGGGAGATACCGGACTTGTCACCCAGCGCCTCGAGGATCGCCTGGCCGAGCACGATCGAGACGTCCTCCACGGTGTGGTGAGCGTCGATGTGAGTGTCGCCCGAAGCACGCACCGTGAGGTCGGTCAGAGAGTGCTTCGCGAAGGCGGTGAGCATGTGGTCGAAGAACGGCACCGATGTGTCGATGCGCGAAGCGCCGGTTCCGTCGAGGTTCAGGTCGAGTTCGACCGTGGACTCCGACGTGCTGCGCACGCGGCTCGCGGTACGCGGGTTTTCTGCGGAGGTGCTCATGAAGCCGATCCTATCGAGGCGAGTGCGTCAAGGAACGCGGTGCTCTCCGCCTCCGTGCCCGCCGTGACCCGGAGGTGCCCTGGGATGCCGACATCGCGAATCAGGATGCCGCGTTCGTAGAGGCGCTGCCACGTTGCGCGCGGGTCGTTCACGCCTCCGAACAGCACGAAATTCGACCAGGACTCGTGGGGCGTGTACCCCAGGGCCTCGAGCGTCGCTGTGATCCGGTCGCGCTGCTCGACGATCTCGTCGACCATGCCGAGCATCACGTCGGCATTGCGCAGCGCCGCGACGGCGGCTGCCTGGGTCAGCGCACTGAGGTGGTAGGGCAGCCGCACCAGGCGCAGCGCATCGATGAAAGCGGGATCCGCCGCCAGATATCCGACGCGCGCACCCGCGAACGCGAACGCCTTGCTCATCGTGCGCGACACCGCGAGCCGGGGGCGCCCGTCGAGCAGGGTCAGCGCGCTTGCCGCTTCGCGCGGCGCGAACTCCTGATACGCCTCATCGACGACCACGACTCCCCGGGAAGCCTCGTACACCGCTTCCACGACGTCGAGGCCGAAGGGTGTGCCCGTGGGATTGTTCGGCGAGCAGAGCAGAATCACGTCGGGGTCGGTGTCACGGACCTGCGCCGCAGCGTCTTCCGGCGAGATCGTGTAATCGGGCTCGCGGGTCCCGGGCACCCATCGCGCCCCGGTGCCCTGAGCGATCAGCGGGTACATCGAATACGTCGGTGCGAATCCGAAAGCCGTGCGCCCAGGGCCGCCGAAAGCCTGAAGGATGTGCTGGAGCACCTCGTTGGATCCGTTGCCTGCCCAGATCTGTTCCGCGGTGAGGCCATGACCGAGATAGTCGGCGAATCCCTCACGCAGTGTGGTGAACTCCCGATCCGGGTATCGGTTCACGTCTCGTAGAGCGACGGCGATGTCATCGAGAATGTCGCTCGCCACGGCATCCGGAACCGGGTGCGTGTTCTCGTTGACGTTCAGCGCGATCGGCAGCGGCGCTTGTGGAGCACCATAGGGCGTCAAGCCCCGCAAATCGTCGCGCAACGGGAGGGCATCGAGTGAAGAGGTCACCCTTCCCATGTTAAGGGCGCGCCGGGGGTGGATCGCCGACCGGAGTCAGCTCGAGTATTGCGCGGGGATCGCCAGTTCCTGACCGATCTGGAGCTGGCCGGTCGGGAGCAGATTGAGGCGAGTGATCTCGCCGATGACATCGCGCGGGTCGGCGGCCGGGGCGATCGAGCTGGCGATCGACCACAGCGTGTCACCGGGCATCACCGTCACCGTCACGAAGTCGGCGCTGCTACCGCTGACAGCCGAGGCGTCGCCGCCCGAGGCGATGGCGCTGCCACCGCTGATCGCGGCGAAGGCGATACCCACAGCCAGCGGCACCGCAGCGAGTGCGAGCAGGACACCGCGACCGCGTGCCGTCAATCGAATCCGCGTGGCCGAGGGCGCGTGGACGACTGCTGCGTTGCTGAAGGTGATGCTGCTCATGTCGGGCTCCTTGCCTTTCCTCCGGCCCTCAGGTCGGCGGTGAAGTTGGCGTAGCGTTCGCATTCGCGACTCGGCCGGGAGCCGGGAATGCGAAGCTACGTACCGAAGATATCTTCGAGTTCGAACATCTGTCAACTGTTCTTCGAAATCGAGGCCGGGAATCTGCCGACACGCTCGAACAGATCTTCCAGATCGGCGCGATTCTCGGATACGGTTTCGATAACAACACCCCACCACGGGCCTCCGACATTCGAAGAGGAACGTCGGACTTCGCACTGAAGGAGCACCATGAGCGAGAACTCAGCCCCGGAGCAGGAGGCCCCTCGGACGCGTCGGCGGAAGAGCCTCAGCCCGAAGCAGATGGCCATCCTCGAGGTCATCCAGACCTCCATCGCGCATCACGGCTACCCGCCGAGCATGCGCGAGATCGGTGACGCGGTCGGGCTCAAGTCCCTTTCCAGCGTGACCCACCAGCTCGGTCAACTCGAACTCAGCGGTTACCTCCGCCGCGATCCCGGCAAGACCCGCGCGATGGAGGTGCTCATCGACCTGCCCGGCACCAGCGCGGAGAACCCCGCAGATGTGGCCACCCCAGTGGGCGACGCGGCTCTCGTCCCACTCGTCGGCCGGATAGCCGCAGGCGTGCCCATCACGGCCGACCAGCACGTCGAAGAGATCTTCCCGCTCCCGCGGCAACTGGTGGGCAAGGGCGACCTGTTCATGCTCAAAGTTTCCGGCGAGTCGATGATCGACGCCGCGATCTGCGATGGCGACTGGGTGGTCATCCGCTCGCAGAACACTGCGGAGAACGGCGAGATCGTTGCCGCGATGCTCGACGGCGATGCGACCGTCAAGACGTTCCGACGCCGCGACGGCCACACCTGGCTGCTCCCCCGGAACTCCGCGTTCGAGCCGATCCTCGGCGACGAGGCGATCGTCCTCGGCAAGGTGGTCGCGGTGCTCCGCGCCGTCTGATCCCCACACGCACACGATGGGCTGGCGGGCGCGAACTTCTGCGGCCATCGCCGACGTCTACGGCCTCAGGTCGCGATGCCGGCCGCCGTCGGTGCCGCCGAGGCCGCAGAAGTCGCGCTCACACGGTCATACGCTCACAGAGACGTCTGCGCGGACGCGGCGGGTGGCCTCCACGATGTTGCGCAGGGACGCAGTGGTCTCGTCGTAGCCGCGGGTCTTCAGGCCGCAGTCCGGGTTCACCCAGAGCTGGCGCGTCGGAATCTCCTCGACCGCGCGACGCAGCAGCGACTCGACCTCGTCGACCGTCGGCACCCGGGGCGAGTGGATGTCGTAGACCCCGGGGCCGATCCCGTGATCGAACCCCGATTCGGCGATGTCCGCGACGACCTCCATGCGACTGCGCGCCGCCTCGATCGACGTCACGTCGGCATCCAGCGCCCGGATGGCGTCGATGACGACACCGAACTCGGAATAACAGAGGTGCGTGTGCACCTGAGTACCGGCCGCCGCGCCACCCGTGGCCAGGCGGAAGGAGCCGACAGACCAGTCGAGGTACGCGGCCTGATCGGCCTTCTTCAGGGGCAGCAGCTCGCGCAGCGCGGGCTCGTCGACCTGGATGACCTCGATGCCTGCCGCCTCGAGGTCGCCGATCTCCTCGCGAAGCGCGAGAGCGACCTGGTTCGCGGTCTCCCCCAGCGGCTGGTCGTCGCGCACGAACGACCAGGCGAGGATCGTCACCGGCCCCGTGAGCATCCCCTTCATGTGCTTCGTGGTCAACGACTGGGCGTAGCTGGACCAGGCCACCGTGATCGGCGCGGGCCGGGAGACATCCCCCCACAGGATCGACGGCCGTGTCGCCCTGGACCCGTAGGACTGGACCCAGCCGTTCTCCGTCACGGCGAAACCGTCGAGGTTCTCCGCGAAGTACTGAACCATGTCGTTGCGCTCCGGCTCGCCGTGCACGAGCACGTCCAGACCGAGCTCTTCCTGAAGCGACACGACGCTCGCGACCTCGCGGCGGAGGAACTCCTCGTAGTCCTCTTGAGGCACCTCACCTCGGATGAACTGTGCGCGTGCGCGACGGATGTCGCCGGTCTGCGGGAACGATCCGATCGTGGTCAGCGGCAGTGCGGGAAGCCCGAGCGCTTCCTGGGCGGACTCTCGCTCCTCGTAGGAGACCCTCGAGAAGTCCGCGTCCTCGAGCGTGCGGCGTCGCACTTCGCCGTCGCGGACTCCGCGCGCGGTCAGTCGATCCTCCAGCGCAGCCGAGGCGGAGTCGAGTTCGGCAGCGATGGCATCGCGACCTTCCCCGAGGCCTCGCGCCAGAACGCCCACCTGCTCGACCTTCTGATCCGCGAACGCGAGCCAGGAAGCCAGACGAGTGTCGAGAAGGGTCTCGTCGGTGACGTCGTGCGGCACATGCAGCAAAGACGTCGAGGTTGCGGCGGAGACGGGGGTACCGAGTCCGCGCAGAACCTCGAGCTTGTCGAAGGCCGCGGCCAGGTCACCGCGCCAGATGTTGTGCCCGTCGATCACACCACCGACGAGCGTCTTCCCTTCCAAGCCCGGCACCGGCGCGGGAACGCCACCGCGCACCAGGTCGACCGCGATCGCCTCGATCGGGGCGGCGGCGAGCACCGTGAACACGTCGCCGAGGTCTGCGTACGGCGCAGCCACGAGAATCGACGGCCGCTCCGCTGCCGCGCCCAGCACAGCGAGAGCGGATGCCGCGGCATCCGCCAGCTGCGACGTCGACGCCGGCAGCGACTCGCTGACGAGCGCCGGCTCATCCAGCTGAACCCATTCGGCTCCGGCTGCTTTGAGCTTGGCGAGCAGCTCGACATAGACGGGCAGCACGTCGGCAAGTCGTGACAGCGGATCGAAGCCTTCGGGCGTATCGTCCGAAGCTTTCGCCAGAGCCAGCAGTGTGACCGGCCCGACGATCACGGGGCGGGTGACGAGTCCGGCGGCCGCCGCCTCGGCGACCTCTCGCACCAGACGCTCGCTGGACAGGGAGAACACCGTCTCCGGGCCGATCTCCGGGACCAGGTAGTGGTAGTTGGAGTCGAACCACTTCGTCATCTCCAGCGGCGCGCGGTCACCTTCGCCGCGGGCGATGGTGAAGTAGGCGGGCAGACCGATCGTGCCGTCGGCCGACCGCAGGTTCTCGAAGCGTGCAGGGATCGCACCGACGGTGGTCGCAGCGTCGAGCACCTGGTCGTAGTAGGAGAACGACTCCGGGATCGCCGAGTCGGTGCGTCCGAGACCGAGCGCCGTGAGCCGCTCGCGGGTGGTCGCACGCAGTTCGGATGCGGTCCGTTCCAGCTCCGCCTCGTCGATGCGGCCGGCCCAGAACGCCTCCACCGCCTTCTTGAGCTCACGGCGGCGGCCGATGCGGGGGTAGCCGAGGATGGTGCCCTCGGGGAATGCAGTCATGATCTTTCCTTTCGGCGGGGTCTTGTCGACGTGGTCGGTTCGGGTTCAGTGGCGCAGGGCGGGAAGGATGCCGGCGTCGGAGAGCACGGTGAGAACGGTATCGTGCTGATTGAAGGCGTAAAGGTGCACACCGGGTGCGCCGCCGGCGACCACATCTCGAGTGAGGCGCGCCGCCCACTCGATTCCGATCGCCCGACGGCCCTCGGTCGTGGGCTCGACATCGAGGGCGATGGCGAGCTCGCTCGGAAGGTCTTCGCCGGTCAGTTCGAGCACGCGGGCGAGGCGGGCCGGCGACGTGATCGGCATGATGCCCGGAAGGATGGGGATCGTGACTCCGGCGTTGCGCGCACGCTCGACGAAGGCGAGATAGTCGTCCGGGTGGAAGAACAGCTGCGTGATCGCGAAGGTGGCTCCCGCGGCCTGCTTCGCCAGCAGCGCCTCGAACTCCTGCGCGCGATGCGTCGCTCGTGGGTGCCCCTTCGGGAAAGCGGCGACGGCGATGTTGACCTTGCGCCGCGGCGCCACCCTGGCAGCACCGGGGAACCCGGGCACCGGAGACTCCTCGTACGGAGCCCGCTCGGCCTGCGCGCGGTCGATCAGCTGCACGAGCTGGGCCGCGCTCTCCAGATCGCCGAGGAACCCCTCGGTCTGTCCGAGCGGCGGATCTCCGCGAAGCGCGAGGAAGCTCAGGATGCCGGCGTCGAGGAACTCCCGGATGAGCGCCGCCGCACCGGCATACGTGTTGCCCACGCAGGTCAGGTGGGCGAGCGGCTCGACGTCGGTGTGTTCGCGGATGAAGCGGAGCACGTCGAGCGAGCGCCCTCCGGTCGACCCGCCGGCGCCATAGGTCACGGAGAGGAACTCGGGTCCTGCGGCGGCGAGACGACGGACGGTCTCGTGCAGGGCCTCCTCGTTCGAGGCCGATCGCGGCGGATAGAGCTCGAAGGAGAACGGCACGCGGGCGGTGCCTGAGGTCTCGATCTCGGAAGACATCTCTCTCCTGGGGACAGGGCGGGCCGGGGGCCGCGCACGACACACTGGGGCATCGTTCGCGGGCGGGTGCCGGGCTCGGCTGTCGCTCCACGTCCGGGGCTAACCGGGCGTTTCCAGAAACTTAGAACACGGCGGAGGGCGGCCGCACGAGTGTGACGCCGTGTGTCGCACGGCGCATAGGCTCGAGGCATGTCGTCGCCGTTCGGATCCTGGCCCTCCCCCTTCTCCGCCGCCTCGGTCGCGGCATCCACCCCGCGCATCGACGGCGCACGGTTCGTCGGTGCGGAGATCTGGTGGGGCGAATCGGTGCCGGCTGAGGGCGGGCGCGTCACCGTCCGCAGCTCGAGCGGAGCCGAGATCCTGCCTGCGCCGTGGAGTGCGCGCTCACGCGTCCACGAATACGGCGGTGGAGCGTGGACGGCGGATGCCGACGGCATCCTGTACTTCGTCGACGGCCGCGATCAGCGTGTGTACCGACTCGAGCACAGCGGCACACCGCAGGCGCTCACGGCACCCGGTCCGGCGCATGGCGGTCTGCGCGTGCAGCACGGGCGCCTCCTCGCCGTGCGCGAGGACCTGAGCGTCGAGCCGCATCAGCGAGCGATCGTCGAGATCCCTCTCGACGGGAGCGCCGCGGATGACGACACGGCGACCCGCGTCTTCGTGCAGGGGACGGCGTTCTTCGCGCATCCTTCGCTGTCACCCGATCAGACGCGCATCGCCTGGATCGAGTGGAGCGGCGTGCGGATGCCGTGGGACAGTGCTCTCCTGTCCATCACGGCGGTCGACGACCAGACGTTCGCGCCGCTCTCGACCCGGGCCGCACTGCAGCCCGAGTGGGTCTCCGACACAGAGGTGCTCTACAGCGATGACCCGAGCGGACGGTGGCAGCTGCAGCGGTTGGCGCTCGACCATCTGACGCCGCGTGCCGACCCGACGGCGCTCACGGCCTCGGATGCCGACACCGGATACGGCCTGTGGGTGCTCGGGAACCGGTGGTACCAGCCCCTCGCCGACGGCAGGATCGTCGCCGTCCGCACGAACGGTCGCGACGAGGTGGTGGAGATCGGCCCAGATGGCGACACACGCACGATCGACATCCCCTGCGACGGGCACGTCAGCATCGAGGACGTCTCCGGCTCCCGGGTCCTGCTCGTCGGGAACGGATCTGCTGTCGAACCGGGTGTCTGGTGCGCGGACCTCGACACCGACGAGATCGCCTCCGTCGTCGGTGGTCGGCCAGTCGACGCGGACTGGATGCCGTCGGCCGCGCCGATCGTCGTCGAGGGCGCTCACGGTCCCGTGCATGCCTTCGCCTACCCGCCGGCCAACCCGGACGTCGCCGCACCCGCCGGCGAACTGCCTCCCTATGTCGTGTTCGTGCACGGTGGACCTACCGCGCACGTCACCGGCGCCGCCTCCGCGGCGATCGCCTTCTACACCAGCCGCGGCATCGGCGTGCTGGACGTGAACTACGGCGGATCGACGGGATATGGGCGCGCCTACCGGGAGCGACTGCGCGGAGAGTGGGGCGTGGTCGATGTCGACGACGTCATCGCGGCAGCCCGAGGCCTGGCGGATGCCGGACTCGCGGACCCGGCACGCATCGCCATCCGCGGCGGGTCAGCCGGAGGCTGGACTGTTCTTTCCGCGCTCGTGCGAGGAGGAACTTTCGCCGCCGGGATCAGCCGGTACGGCGTCGCCGACCTCCGGATGCTCGCGGAGCACTCCCACGACTTCGAGGAGCACTACATCTCGGGCCTGGTCGGTCCGCTGCCGGCCTCCGAGGATCTCTACATCGAGCGGTCACCGCTCACGAACGCGGAACGCATCGAGGTGCCGGTGCTGCTCATGCAGGGCGCGGAGGATCGCGTCGTCCCGCCCTCGCAGTCGGAGGCGCTTCGCGATGCTCTGGCGGCTCGCGGGATCGACCACGAGTACGTGCTCTACCCGGGTGAAGGACACGGGTTCCGCAGCGCCGAGACCATCGTCGATGCTCTCGAGCGCGAGCTGACCTTCCTCGGGCGCGTGTTCGCGTTCACGCCTCGCCTCTGACTGGCGGTGCGTCGGTGCGAAGGCGCGACAGTGCGCGGTCTACTCGCCGACGCGGTTCCGCAGGCGCATGGCGCGGTCTGCCTCGCGAGTGTCCTGGCGCTCGCGCAAGGTCTGGCGCTTGTCGTACTCGCGCTTTCCCTTGGCCAGGGCGATCTCGACCTTGGCGCGACCGTCGGAGAAGTAGAGCTTCATCGGGATGAGCGTGTAGCCGCCTGCCGAGACGGCATGGGCGATCTTCGCGATCTCTTCGCGATGCAGCAGCAGCTTGCGGATGCGCTTGGCGGAGTGGTTGGTCCAGTGGCCCTGCGAGTACTCCGGGATGTGCACCGAGTCGAGGAACACCTCGTTCCCCTTGACGAAGGCGTAGCCATCGCTGAGGTTGGCGCGGCCCTGTCGCAGCGACTTCACTTCGGTGCCGGTGAGCACCATTCCCGCCTCGTACGACTTCTCGATGGCGTAGTCGTGACGTGCGCGACGATTGGTCGCGACGACCTTCTCCCCGCGTTCCCTGGGCATGATGCTCTCCTGTGCTCTGTGGCCGGGCGTGTCCTCTGTGATCGGCCAGCCCACCAGCCTACATCAGGTGCGGAGCCACCGCCGGATCGCGAACCCGGCTGAGAGCGCGGCGAGCACGACGCCGATTCCGATCAGCACGGGGACCACGAGCGCGGCGTTCTCCATCGTGACCCAGGTCGTGATGAACGGCACCCGCCCGCGGAGGTATCCGTTGACGCCGAAGTGCACCCCTGCGATGACCGCGGCGCTGGCCAGCGCTGAACCCAGGAAGGCGGCGAACACGCCTTCGAGCACGAACGGTGTCTGGATGAAGCGATTGGATGCTCCGACCAGGCGCATGATGCCGATCTCCTTGCGGCGGGCGTACGCCGACAATCGGATCGTGGTGCCGATCAGCAGTGTCGCCGCGATGAGCATCAGAACGGCGATGCCTACGGCGATGTACGTCGCCACCGTCAGGGCGGAGAACAGCGGTTCGAGGTATTGCAGCTGGTCCTGGACCTGCTCGACGCCGGCCTGACCGCTGAAGGCTTCCGAGAGCACCTGGGATTGCCCGGGGTCCTTCATCGTGACGAAGAACACCTCGAACGCCTGGTCCGGCGTGAGAACGCTGGCCTGATCCTCGCCGAGCTGGTCGACGAGCTTGGCGTAGGTCTCTTCCTTCGTGTCGAAGGTGAGCGAGCTGATGAGCGGCCCGAGCGCCTCCCCTTCGAGCTGCGCCTGGACCGCCGCGACCTGTTCCTCGCTGGCGGCGCCGTCGAGGCAGGTCTCCGCTTCCGACACCTCGGAGCACATGTAGACGGCGACCTGCGCCCGCTCGGCCCAGTAGCCGCGCATCACGCCGATCTGGGCCTGCATGAGGATCGCAGCGCCGACGAAGGTCAGTGACACGAACGTGACGAGCACGACGGAGATCACCATCGAGATGTTTCGACGGAGGCCGCCCAGGGCCTCGGTCAGAATCAGGCCGATTCTCACGATGTCGGCCCCACTTCCTGATCCTTGTCATCCGACAGTCCCAGCCGATCGGCGACTCCGAGTTCGGCGACGTCCACCTCCGGCAGCACGATCGGATGGGTACGTGGTCGCGTCGCGGCCGGCGCGTCGACCGGCTCGTCGATGACCGGTCGCGTCTGCGGTTCGGGCGGCACAGCCTGCGCTTCCGGGACCTCGGATGCGGAGGGCACGGCGTCAGCCGCGTTCGCTTCGGCCTTGCGCTGCGCGCTGAGCTCTTCAGCCAGGGCAGCGCGCACCACCGAGAGATCGGCCGTCTGGCGCTGCACCTCCTGCACGGCGGTGAGTGCGGCTGCGGCCGCGGCACCGCGGACCCCTTCCGGGGCGAGGCGCGGGATGTTGGAGGTGTCGCCGTAACCGCCGTGCACCTCGTCGCGCACCATCTCGCCATCGCTGAGCTCGATCACCCGGCGCTGCATCTGGTCGACGAAACCCGCCTCGTGCGTGGCCATCAGCACGGTGGTGCCCCCGGCGTTGATCCGAGCGAGCAGCTGCATGATGTCGACGGAGGTCGCGGGGTCGAGGTTTCCCGTCGGCTCATCGGCGAGCAGCACCTGAGGCCGGTTCACGAGGGCGCGGGCGATCGCGACGCGCTGCTGCTCACCGCCGGAGAGCTCGTGCGGCATCCGCTTCTCCTTGCCGTCGAGACCGACGAGAGCGAGCGCCTCCGGCACGGCCTGCTGGATGAACCCACGGGACGAACCGGTGACCTGCAGGGTGAACGCGACGTTCTGGTACACGGTCTTGGACGGCAGCAGGCGGAAGTCCTGGAAGACCGAGCCGATGTGACGCCGGAAGTACGGCACCTTTCGGTTGGCGAGCGACCGCAGGTCGCGCCCGAGCACCGCGACGCGGCCCGATGTGGGCACGTCCTCGCGGAGGATCAGACGAAGACAGGAGGACTTGCCGGAGCCTGAGGCGCCGACGAGGAAGAGGAACTCTCCGCGTTGCACTTCGAAGTCGACACCGGACAGGGCGGGCTTCGACGTTCCGCGGTAGCGTTTCGTGACGTTCTCGAACCGAATCATGGCGTTACGAGCCTAAGCGCGGCCTCTTCGCTGGTCGCGAGCGACACCCCGCAGGCGCGACCGCGTATGGGTATTGCTGCCCACGAGATGGCCTGATCGACGTCACCTGCCACTGCTATACATGGAACATCGGTTCGCGCCACTTCGCGCGCGCGGAAGACTTTCGAGGGGGACCCCATGACCACACCCGCCGGTTGGTACGACGACGGATCCGGACGCCTGCGCTGGTGGGACGGCCAGCAGTGGACCGAGCACTTCGCGCCGGAGGCCCCTGCTGCCGCGGAGTCGGAGGCCGCAGCTGACGTGCAGACCCCGGCAGGAGAGGCAGCTCCCGGAGACGACAGCGTTCGGTTCTCCGAGCAGCAGACGCATGTCATCGCCGAGGAGCCCCCGGTCGAAGCGCACGAGACCCCCGCCGCCGACGGGGCCTCCGCCGCAGAGGCGACGCCCGAACACGCGGACGCCGGCCAGGCCGATCATTCCGTGCTCGAGGACACCGTGACGCCCGCGGATGCCGCGCCTGACGCTTCTCGTGATTGGTCGGCGCCCGCGTCGAACAGCGATGCGGGCGGATCCGTGTCGCCCGAGTACGCCCCGCCTGCACCCAACGAGGCTGTCGCTCCGACCTATGGCGAAGCTGCGGCCCCGACGTACGGCGGCTACCCGGGCGCTGCCCCGGCGTACGCTGCGGCTCCCGGCGGATACCCGGGGAACGGCGGCGCCGGCGCCTACGCACCGGGCGCTCCCTACCCGGGTGCTGAGCCGGAGGGCCCGAAGAAGCTGTCGGTACTCGGTCTGGTCGGACTCGGCCTGTCGGTCGTCGGAACGATCCTGGTGTTCATCCCGGTGATCGGTTTCATCGGGTTCTTCTTCCTGGCCGCCGGATTCATCGTGTCGATCATCTCGCTGTTCCTCAAGGGCAAGAAGTGGCCGGGCATCGCGGGACTCGCCCTGTCCGTGGTCGGCACCGTGCTCGGCATCATCATGTCGTTCGTCTACCTGTTCGCGTTCGCGCAGGGCCTGAGCGAAGAGGTCGACGACTTCCCGACCTCGTCACCGTCGATCTCTGCCGAACCGTCCGACCCGGACGCGACGGAAGGCACCGACGGCTCGACCGGCACGGGCCGCCCCACCGCGGAAGAGGTCGCGGTCGGCATCACGGAGATCGTCGCGCTGGCCGGCAATGGCGAAACCTTCACCGAGGAACAGATCGGATGCTTCGCCGACGAGTTCGTGGCATCCGACATCGATGACGAGACGCTCCGCATCATCGCGTCCGGTGAGGACGCCACCTTCACCGATCCGGATGCGGCTACCGCCTTCACCGAAGAGTTCAGCGACGCCATCACGGTCTGCCTGGTCCCCTGATCACGATCAGCTGACAATGACGAAGACCCCGGGATGCTCACCGCATCCCGGGGTCTTCGTCATGAACGGGCGGCCCGTGGGCAGCATCCGTCATCGATCGTGGGTCAGTCTTCGATCTTGCGCTTGCGCCAGCGGATGCCGGCCGAGATGAACCCGTCGAGGTCGCCGTCGAACACGGCGGCGGGGTTGCCGGACTCGTGCCCGGTGCGGAGGTCTTTCACAAGCTGCTGGCCGTAGAGGAAGTACGAGCGCATCTGGTCGCCCCAGCTCGCCGTGATCGTACCCGCGAGCTCTTTCTTCTTCGCCGCTTCCTGTTCCTTCTGCAGCAGCAGGAGTCGAGTCTGCAGCACGCGCATGGCGGCCGCACGGTTCTGGATCTGCGACTTCTCGTTCTGCATCGAGACGACGATGCCGGTCGGAAGGTGGGTCAGGCGCACGGCGGAGTCGGTCGTGTTGACGGACTGCCCACCCGGACCCGAGGAGCGGAAGACGTCGACGCGGATGTCGCTCTCGGGGATGTCGACCTCGGTCGCCTCCTCCATGAGCGGGATGACCTCGACGGCGGCGAAGGATGTCTGGCGCTTGTCAGCAGAGCCGAAGGGGCTGATGCGGGCGAGGCGGTGGGTGCCCGCCTCGACCGAGATCGTGCCGAAAGCGTACGGCGCGACGATCTCGAAGGTGGCGGACTTGATGCCGGCGCCTTCGGCGTACGACGTGTCCATGACCTTCACGGGGTACTTGTGCCGCTCGGCCCAGCGCAGGTACATGCGCATCAGCATTTCGGCGAAGTCGGTGGCGTCGTCGCCGCCGGCGCCGGAGCGGATGGTGATGATGGCCGAACGGTCATCGTATTCGCCGTCGAGCAGCGTCTGCACCTCGAGCTGGTTGATCATCTCGGTCAGTGCGGTGAGCTCGGTGCGGGCTTCCTGTGCGGATTCCTCGTCACCCATCTCGTTCGCGAGGCCGATGAGCACCTCGAGGTCGTCGAGACGCTGGGCGATGGCGGTGACGCGAGCGAGCTCCGACTGACGGTGGCTGAGGGCGCTGGTGACCTTCTGCGCCCGGTCGGTGTCGTCCCAGAGGTCGGGGGCGCCGGCCTCTTCGCTGAGTCGCGCGATCTCGTCGCGGAGACTGGAGACATCGACGACCTCGCTGATGTCGCCGAAGGTGTGCCTGAGCGCCTGGATTTCGGCGGAGAGATCTAGTTCGAGCATGACACCCCAGCCTAACGTGCTGCCTGCCCGCGCGGGGACCCGGTCGGATCGGGGGTGCCGCGCATCGGAGTAGCGTGAAGATGTGAGCAGCGCGTCAACGGTCCTTCGTCAGTTCGGACCGATGGTGTACCTGCCGACGATCCTGTTCTCGCTCGGCGAGGGCGCGGTCATCCCGCTGATCCCGATCATCGCCGCGCGGATGGGCGCCGACGTCGCGTTCGCGGCGTTGGTCGCGTCGGCGCTGGTGGTCGGTCAGTTGTGCGGCAACCTTCCGGCCGGATGGGCGGTGGGCAAGATCGGCGAGCGGTACACGATGGTCATCGCCGGGGTCGTCGCCATCGTCGCCGCGGTGGGCATGGTGTTCGCGCCGTCGCCCGGGGTGCTCGCTGCATCCGTCTTCTTGCTCGGTCTGTGCGCCGCGGCCTTCGGTCTTGCCCGCCATGCCTTCATGACCACGAGGGTGCCGGTCGCGTTCCGGGCGCGGTCGCTCTCACTGCTGGGCGGAAGCTTCCGCCTCGGAGTCTTCATCGGCCCCTTCGTGGCGGCGGGGCTGTTGCAGGTTTTCGGCGACGAGACTGCGGCGATCTGGTTCTTCCTCGGGTGCTTGGTGCTGATGGTCCTGTTCGTGCTGTTCGGGCCAGACCCCGAGAAGATGGCTCCCCCGACGCCGCCGACCGCTCGTGAGCGCGCCGCCGAGGATTCCGGGGAAGCGGTCAGCGGGTCGATCCCGACCATCGAACGTGCGGGGATCTTCCAGACCATGTGGCACCAGCGTGCGGTGCTGGGCCGATTGGGGTTGGCGGCGGCGTCACTGTCGGCTGTGCGATCGGCTCGACAGGTCGTCCTTCCACTGTGGGGCCTTTCTCTCGGACTCGACGCCTCGACCATCGCCCTCGTGGTGGGTGTGTCCGGCGCCATCGACTTCGCCCTCTTCTACGCGAGCGGCCAGGTGATGGACCGGTTCGGCCGTCTGTGGGCGGCGATGCCCGCGATGATCCTGATGGGAGCCGGGTTCCTCGCGCTGTCGTTCACGCACGACCTGGATGCGGCCGTGCTCTGGTTCGGAATGTTCGCCG
This sequence comes from Microbacterium sp. CGR2, assembly GCF_003626735.1. Lineage (NCBI taxonomy): Bacteria > Bacillati > Actinomycetota > Actinomycetes > Micrococcales > Microbacteriaceae > Microbacterium > Microbacterium sp. CGR2. Next base: position 45,641 of record NZ_RBHX01000002.1, read on the forward strand.
CCGTCCTGGGCGTCGGGAACGGTCTGTCCAGCGGCATCCTGCTGACGCTCGGCGCCGACGTCGCTCCGACGCAGGAGCCGGCAGCGTTCCTCGGGTCGTGGCGGACGCTGACGGATGCCGGTGGCGCGATCGCCCCGTTGCTCGTCTCGGCGATCACCGCCGTCGCCAGCCTGTCGTTCGCCGCGGCCGCGATGGGTGTCGTCGGTCTGGTGGGTGCCGCCGGGTTCCTCCGGTGGATCCCGAAGTTCGTGCCGCGGGCGCGGCCGGAAGGAGAAGGTTCATGAGTCGGATGCTGGCCGCCGAGGCACATCGACTGATCACGGATCTCGTTCCGCTCTCGGAGCGGGATCGGGCTGCACAGGCCGACTTCGCCTCGTTCTTCCCGGTTGATTCCGGCCCCGTCTGGCGTGAGTCGGGAGCCGATCACCTCACGACTTCGAGCGTCGTGTTCGACGAGTCGCTCACGCAGACGCTCCTCGTCTTCCACGGCAAGGGTCGGTTCTGGGTGCAGCCGGGCGGCCACCTCGAAGAGGGCGATGCGTCGATCGTGGCAGCGGCTCTACGGGAGCTGCGCGAGGAGACAGGCATCGAGTGGGTGGCAGTGAGCTCGCCGCTGGCCTACGACCTCGACCACCATGCGCTGTCTTCACGGTTCGGCCGGTGCGCATCGCACCTCGACATCGGGATCGCGGTGACGGTCGATCCGGCCGATGCGCTGACCGTGAGTGACGAGTCGGACGATGTGCGCTGGTGGCCGGTGGATGCTCTGCCCGCCGAGGTGCCTCCGCAGCTCGTTCCTCGACTCGGTGGGCTGCTGGAGCGGTTGCGCGCGCAGCGCTGAGGTAGCGGGTCGTCGTCACCGAAGCGCCGTGCGGCTGGTGGCGGTGGACTCCAACGGCACACCCGCCGGGACGAACGGTGACACCAGCGGAGGGTGCCACGCCGTGCTGACCGTGACGCGCGCCGAGACGCCGTCGGGTGTGCCCGCTGTGGTGAGCACGGCATCCCCCGGCAGCGCCGCCACGATCGCCGATGCCTGCTCCTGCACTCCGGCATCCGTCAGCTCCGCCCGCACCTCGCCGTCGCTCACCTGCAGAGTGAAGCCATCGGCTCCGGCGAGCGCGGCCGAGTCGGCGAGCGCGTCGAGGCGTTTCTGCGTGATGTAGAGGTCGGTGGCGCAGACGCAGACGAAGATCACGGCGAGAGCGAGCAGCACATACGCGAGGGTGAGGAGCAGGACGCTTCCCTCCTCGCGGTCTCGGCGGGCGTCCTGGTTCATTCCGCACCCCACGATCGGGAGACCTTCTGCGCGGCCTCCGCCTCGACCGGGATGGCCGTCGCTCGATCGAGCCCGAGGATCGCGGGCACCAACGGAAGCTGTACGCGAGTGGACACTGTGACGACGATCGTGGCTCCCGCCGACGGGCACGGGACGCCCGCCGGAGTGCATGACAGCGACACGTCAACCGAAGCCGGGTCGAGTCCGTATTCTTCGACGACCCCCGCGAGCACGGCCTCACCCCGCGCCTCCCCCGCTGCGGCATCCGGAGCCATCGCGATCGCACGCGCGGTGTGACGTGCTGCCGCCTCCGCCCCGAACGTCTGCTCCTGGATCGCGCCGAGGGCGATGACGAGGTAGACGAGGGGCACGAGCAGGATGACGCCGACGGTGATGAACTCCAGCGCGGCCGAGCCGTCCTCATTCCTCGCCCAGCGATTCCATCGGCGCATGCCCCTCGACCTCCAATGCATACGGGATACCCACGAGACCGAACACCGGAAGGGCGGTTCGGATGCGGACATCGACCGTCTCCTGGCCGCGCGACTGCGATGTGCCGACGACGATGTCACCGGCGTACGCACCACCGATCGCCTGCGTGATCACGGCGCGCGTGCGGTCCGCGCCCTCGGTCAACGTCGTGTCGGCCAGTGCCGCGTGGTACGCGCCTTCGATGGCGGCATCGTGAACGACGTTCCGGACGTAGACGGCGAGCGCGAGCTGGAAGACAGCAAGAGTGAGCGCGGTGAGCAACGTGCCCACGAGGAGGAACTCCACCGGGCTGGATCCGCGATCGTCGCGCAGGCCGTGCGAAAAACGCACCTCAGAGTCCGGACACCCGTTGGATCGCCTGCTCGAACAGTGAAGTGAGCGCGGGTCCCGCTACCGCCCAGATCAGTACGACGAGTCCCGCCGTCATCAGTGTGACGAGAACCCAGCCGGGAACGTCTCCGCGTTCGTCGGTGAGCAACGTCCGCGCCCAACCCGCCGGGGTTCGCCACCAGCGCTTCTGCGAAGCTCGGAATCCGTGATGCTGCGTGTGTACCGTCATGGTCGCCCTTTCGTGGGATGGTCAGCCGATGCCGAGTCGGAGGATGAAGAGGCCGGGGTAGATCGCGAAGAGCACCGACAGCGGAAGGATGAGGAAGACCAGGGGCAGGAGCATCAGAATCTCCTTGCGGCCCGCCTGTTCGATGAGAGTGCGTTTCGCGTCTTCTCGCGCGTCGCCGGCCTGCGCGTGCAGAACCCCGGCCAACGGGGCGCCGTGTTCGAGGGCCGCGGTGACCTGGTCGACCGCCCGTCCGAGTCCCGGCAGCTGCAGGCGCTTCGACATGTCGCCGAGAGCATCGGCAAGAGGCGAGCCCGTTCCGACGGCGAGGACGACCTGGCGCAGTTCCGCCGTCAGCTCTCCCGAACCGACCGCCGCCACACGACGCAGCGAGTCGAGGAACCCCTCCCCTGCCGAGAGACACAGTGCAAGGAACTCGAGAGTGGTCGGCAGCTCGTCGGTGAGGCGTGCACGGCGACTCTTCGCGCGGGCGGAAAGCTGCGCGTCATAGGCCATCGCGGCTCCCACACCGGTGAGCACGGGAATCAGGACGACGGGCACGGACATCCTGCCGGCGACGGCGAGCGCGATGACGGCAACCGATCCCGCCCCGATCCCGCCCAGCGCCCAGCCGAGCTGCCGCCCTCGGAACGCGATGGGGTCGGTCGCCACCCCTGCCTGCGCCAGGCGCTGGCGTAGAACCTCGCTGCCACCCAGCAGCCGCTCGAACCCACGCTGTGCGCGCTGCCACAGAGTGCGTCCCGTCGCCGGCAGCATGCCCGCCGCAGGGAGCACTCCTCGAGGGATCCTCTCGTCCTCGACCACGTCCCGCACGTACGGCGCGATCCGCACGGTGAGGGCGGCGGCCCGCCATCGAGGCAGGGCCGTGAGGATGCTCAGCACCCCTCCGGCGAACGCCCCACCGATCAGTACGGCACTCGCGAGAGCGGACACCCCGTTCACCCGAACCACCGCCCGGGCTCGGGGAGTCGTCCGATGCGCATCATGATGCGAAACGCCGTCACCGACACGGCGGCACCCACACAGATCACGACCACCCCTTCGGGCGTCGCGTATGCGGATGCACCTTCGGGCCTCATCACGAGCAGAGTCAGGACGACCCACGGCGCGACCGCTCCGAGAACAGCGGCACCGCGGATCCAGGACTGCCGAGCCTCGACCTCACCGCGCAGCGCGGCATCCGCTCGTACCGATGCGGACAGCGCCCGGAGCACCCCGATCAGTTCGGTGCCCCCGACCTGTCGAGCCATCCGCAATGTCTCGATGATCCGATCACCGATCGGGTCGGCCAGCGACGACTTCAACCGGTCGAGGCTCGACTCGAAGCGTCCCGTGGCATGCAGGTCTTGCGCGAACACGACGAAAGCCGGCCGCAACATCGGTGGCGCCGACTCGGCGAGACTGGCCACCGCATCCGGCAGTGACAGCCCGACGCGGATCGATGCGATGAGCAGGTCGCAGACGTCAGGCCATAGCTGTCGGCGAAGCCGTCGCAGCCGCACTCTGCGCCCCCGCAGGAACATCACGGGTGCTGCTGCCGCCGCCAGTCCGGCCAGGAGCGCGAGTACAGGGATGGCCGTCAGGAGCCAGACCACGGACGCGGCGATGCCTCCCGCGGCAAGCATCGCCGTCATCAGCGTCCGCGGCGAGAGGGCACTGAGCCCCGCCTCGTCGGTCAGACGGGCCACACGACCGGGCCGCGCGGCGGGGGCCGGCTGCTCGCGTGGGGGCCACATCCACGGTGCCAGGCACAGGAGAAGACCACCCGCGAGGACCGCGCCGATCAGAACGGTCACGATCCACCCCCGAAGCCGGGGAGGCCAGCCCGTTCCCGGCCCGCCGCACCGCGCATCCGGCTCGCGGGACTGTAGATCCTGGTGGCGACGATCCGCCCGTCCACGACTTCTCCGGTCGGGGCGATGACCTCCCGCACGCGTCGCATGCCCGAATCGTCGCGAACGCAGTGCACCACGAGGTCGATGGAGGTGGCGAGCGCGGGGGCGATGAACGAACGGTCGATATTGCGGCCCGCCAGCAGCGGCAACATGGTGAGCTTCTCCAGTGCCTCCGCCGCCGAGTTCGCATGCACCGTGCCCGCGCCGGGGACGCCGGTGTTGAGTGCGAGGACAAGGTCGAGCGCCTCGGCATCCCGGACCTCGCCGACGACGAGACGATCCGGCCGCATGCGCAGCGCCTCCTTGACCAGACGGCGCAGGGTGATCTCCCCTGTTCCCTCGAGACTCGCCTGGCGCCCTTGCAGAGCGACGACATCAGGACCGTCGACGGCGAGCTCGAACGTCTCCTCCACCGTGATGATCCGCTGCGACTCCGCACAGGAGGCGAGCAGCGCACCGAGGAGGGTCGTCTTGCCCGCGTGGGTCGCTCCCGAGACGATCACGCTCCGTCCCTCCCGCATCGCATCGCGCAGAGCCCTGGCCAGTCCGGCAGGCAGCGCGCCCTGGGCCGAGAGCGCCTCGAGCGTGCGGTACTTCGGCAGGAACTTCCGGATGTTCACCGCCCACGATCCGCGCACGACGTCGGCGATCGCCACGTGCAGCCGCGAGCCGTCCGTTATCTGTAGTCGCTGCGGCTGAGTCAGCAACTGAGAATCACGTGCCCTAGCGTCTGTGCCTGACCGGTTCAGTTGGATATGTCAGCTACGTCGTCGTCCTATGAGCGCACGCATGCATAGTGTCGCCGCCCGCGCGTGCGACTGAGGCCGGGCAGCCATCAAGTGCGGTCGAGGGCGCGAGCGCGCGCCTCGTCGGTGGCAACCAGTACGCTCTAGGGCGTGCGAGATCGGTCTGGCGAGTCGAGACGGAGGAGCCGATGGGACTAAGCCGCAGTCGCGGGCAGGCTGTGCCGGGCGGGATGGGCCTACGGATGGAGTTGGCGCAGCTTTCAGGCGGGCGAGAGCAATGGGTCATCTGCGACTCGGACGGTGAGCTCCATGTCGCATCGCTGTGGCTTTCCTCGCTGGTCGATATGAGACGTTCCCCGAACACCATCAAGCAATACGGTTCCCAGGTAACGGAATACCTCAACTGGACCGCGAACACGTCCGACTGGCGACGCGTGAACCTCGCCCATCTCAGGCTTTGGATGCGAACGCTCTCGACATCTGACCAGCGAAACGCAACGACCGTGACTAAGTGGATGACGGCATTGCGATCTTTTTACTCCTGGGCGGAGGGCAGCGATCTTCTTCTGTCGGACGTAGAGCGCCGGATGACCCAGATGAAGTACTTCCCTCCCGGGACGGCGAGTGGCGGCGAGCACGGAAAGAGGCGACAGGTCCTAGTGCCCGAGCTGCGTCCCGACGACCGTCGGCGGACAGAGGCGGATCCCCAGTGGATCGAGAGCGCTGACGCGCGCGAGCGACTCGAAACCTTGCAGCTCAATCACCGAGATCGACTCCTGGTGGATCTCATGTACGTCACGGGCATACGTGTGGGGGAAGCTCTCTCTCTATTCACTGCTGATCTACATTTCGGTGGTGGCAGCGCCGAACTACGCTGCAACATCCTCGATGGCCACTTCCACATCCGGATGGATAATCCAACCGAGAACGGAGCACGGGCGAAGGGCAAGGGACGGGTTCTGTTTGTGTCGTCGAGGCTCGTTGACCTATATGTGGACTACATCATCGAGCGGGACGCCATCCTCGGAGCGAGGAACACCAGCAAACACGTGTTTGTCAACCTTTACGGCCGCGACGCTGACCTCGGGAGGGCGATGACGTACTGGGGCGTGCGAGACGTCATCCAGCGTGTGAGTAGGCGAATCGATTACCCCTTGAGCGGCCCGCATATGCTTCGCCACACGTTCGGCACCCGGCTAGCGCGAGGCATCGAAGTGGAGCAACAGCCACTCGATGTAATTCAGGAACTGCTGGGGCATCGGGATATCGGTTCGACCCGCGTCTACACCCACGGTCTGGAACCTGCCAAGAGAGCGGCACTCGACGCACTCCAAGCACGGTCCATACGCGTAGTCGGGACGAGTGAATGAGCCTCGTGGCCGTAGCCCAAGCCTCGGCGTTCAAAGCAGAAGAGCGCACATGGATCGATTTCCTGCGTGAGCGTATTGACCCTGCTTGGCGGCCAGGAGAATACGACCACTCGACCCTGACGTTTACGCCGGACATCGGTAACCCGATCACGGCCCTTGGTGCGTGCCGGAAGCCCGGCTGCGGCACTCATCTGACCAGCGGACACCTGTGTCCTGCCTGCCGTGAGGCTTGGCGGTTGGAGAAAAAGAAGGGCGTGGCCGAATGGGACGAGTGGATACTAACCCCGCGCGTCCGAAAATCCCGAGCAGCCGGCTGCACGGTTCCGCAGTGTAAACGCGACCACGGCGGGCACGGTCTTTGCGCTTCCCATATCTTGGCTGCGAGGGGTTGGCGGAAGCGATCGAACGCGACGGGAAGCGTCGCCGACTGGATCGCCGCCATGAACCCTCAGGGATTCGAAGCACGCGCGATGTGCTTAGCCGTGACGTGCGGGCTGCAGAATACGGGCCCTCACGGCCTCTGCGCCATGCACTTGGATCGCTTTCGGCGATGGGCGCGGGAGCACTCGATGGAGGCCTCCGCCACCATGGAACGATGGTTCTCCCTCGAGGTAGAGGTTCCACTCGACGGCGTCGCAGCGCGAAGCTATGCCGAGGCGACCGCAACGCCCTTTTTCTTGCTCAACGAACCGGTTCGCTCTGAGTTGCTATACGCGATCCAACAACGTGACATGGCAGGTACGGCGATGCTCGACCCGGTCGCCGTTCGAAGCATGTATAGCGCTCTGCGCAGAAACGAGACGGCGTCGCTCGTAGGTCTAGATCAGCTAGGCCTGCCATGGACCCAGTCGAACCGCCGCGGACTGCTTCGGGAAGTTCAGGCTCGAATTGATGGCGCGCACCGCAGTTGGTCAGGAACGTCAGTCACGTCTGACGGAGTCATCTATCTGTCTGATCTCGTGCTTCGTCCCGGTTCGAAGGCCCATGGCCTCCACGCGAAAGTGAATATCTCCGGGATTCACGAGCCCTGGATTCGAGAAACGGTCGCCTCCTGGGCGTACGCCGCAGCGCGGACTTCCAACAAGCTCTTGTTGGTCGCGAAGGCCTGGACTGTCGTCGACGAGGTGATTCGCGATCGTAGCGCACACGCAGGATCGCTGACCAGAGCCGATATGGATGCAGTGCATCGCCGAATCTTGCAGCGCTGGCCCACCGCTCAGTATCAACGCAGACTAATGACCGTCGTGAGGGAGGTCTCCGAATACGCTCGGGACAACATGGAAACGCTCGAGGCGTGGCGGCGGGTTCCTGGTGCCTTCTCCGTGGACAGGGTTCGACACCAGCCAAACGGGATCCTGACGAGCTCGGCCGCGAACGCCGATGAACCGTTCCGATTCGTTCCGCAGCCTGTTGTCGATTGGGTGATGGATCACATCGCGCTCTACTCGCGTCGCACCGCCTACCAGACCGCCGAAGCTCGCGTCATGATCTTCCTGCAAGAGCGGTGTGGTCGTCGCACCGGGGAGACTGTCAAACTCAGAAACGACTGCATCAGCTATGACGACGCCGGCGCTCCGTACCTTGAATGGCAGGAAGGCAAGCCGCCGTACGGCTGGGGGAAGCGTCTTCCAATACACCCGGAAACGCACGATGTGATTCGCGACTGGCAGGCGCTCAAGGTCACAGTGGGGATTGAGTCAGAGTGGCTGTTCCCGAGCTTTGGCAGGGATGCCGGAGCGAGGCATCGGACGGGATCATTTCTGGCTGAGCGCGTGCGTGAATTCATGGAAGTGATCGCGAGGGAAGCTCCGTTTAGCTCCTCAGTCCTGGGCGCGGAAGGGAACCTGGTCCATTTCGACGTGAGGACGATAGACCCCTACTCATTCAGGCACGCTTTCGCGCAACGGCTTGCTGACGCAGAAGATGCGGATGGTCGATCCACAACGCCCCCAGATGTTCTGCAAGACTTCATGGGTCACAAGAGCTTCAACACCACCATGGCCTACTATCAGGTGACAGCGAAGCGTCGCAAGCGAGCGCTTGCTGCGATCTCCCCTCGCCGCCTCGATATCACGGGCGCAGTTGTTCCGTTCGACAATGAACGGGCGGCCTTCGGCAAGCTCGCGGTGTCCTTGGGCACATGCACGGAGCCTGCCAACGTGAAGTCCGGCGGCGAGGCGTGCTTGATCAATCACGCCTGCGAGTCATGCCCGTTTTTCCTGGTCGACCCGCTTGAGCGCGACGGCATAACTTCGAAACGACTCCATCTGAAGGCGCAGCGCGAGCGATTCAGCTTGATCGCACCGGGAAGTCATATGGTCTCCCACCTCGAAAATCGCATAGATGACTGCGACCGCATCGTGGAGGGGATCGACAGATACATCGGGTCGCTCCCCGAAGACGAGCAGCGAGCAATCCGCGACGCTTTGGACACCATGGAGGATGTTCGGCGCCGCGCATCGGCGCCACGCACTATAGATATTCGCGCAATCCTGCTGGGGTCAGGAAATGGCTGAGGACGCGGCATCCGCCCTCGCGATGCACCGCGCTCAGGTGTCGCTCGAGAAACGCGCGGCGGTGATCGAGGTGTGTGAGTCGCCGGTTGCACCGGACCACTTGCGGTCCATCTCGTCCGTAGCGCGAGCCGCCAAGGTCTCGAGGGAGTTCATCCACAGCCATCCAGAGCTTCACGCTCGCGTCGCCGCAGCCGTCGCCAGCGCACGCAGTCGGCGAAAGATATCTGTTGATGGTGAGCTTCCGACAGCTTCGTTGGGTGTCGCTGAACGGACGACGCTTATTAATGCGCTCACCCGCACGAAAGAGGCAAGAAAGAAACTCGAAGCAGAGGTCGCTCAGCTCAGATCCGAGCGCAGAAGAAATCTAGGCGCGAAGCTCGAAGCGATGGTAGAACCGTCCGCGACCGAGCGGCTCGCCGAAGCTGCGCTCAACGAGCGCACGCAAGCGGAGAACTCCCGCCTGAAACGGGAGCTTCAGGACGCGAAAGCACTCATCGTGCAGCTCCGAGAAGACCTCGCGGCAAGTCGACTCGCACTTGCCCAGGCTCTGGAAAGCAGTGGCCACGCCGTACTCGTGACCAATATTCGATCCGATTGACGGGTGTCAGCCTAAACCGGCCGACAATTACCGGTGGCACATCTTAGGCGGCCCCGCGAGGGGCGCTGTCCTCCGGACTTGACAAGCATTGCAGTAGCGGCCGCGCGACCGAGCTCCGCCTTCGAACTGACTCGCGCCGTGCTCCCGTGGCTCACCGTCGAACTCAGTCCGGCTTCACTCCTCTCTGACATTCCTCGGTCGCGTGTCGCCGTCACGCGAAGACGCTGTGCTGATGGAGATCGATGACCGAAGCGCCTCGATTACAACGGTTCGCGTTCACTTCAGGTCACCTGAACTGGGTGCCTTTGCTCGGTTCTGGCAGACGTTTTCGGGCGACCAGCCTTCCGTGGCCGCCGTAGTGATGAACTCGCTGGTTGCACGGCCTTTCGGAGGCTCCGCGGGTCGCGTCGAAGTGCGGTGAATGCGTTTTCCACCGCGTCCCGGCAGGTGACGTCGGTCGTGGACGTTGCCCATTCATCGAGAGCGACATCTAGGCATGCGCAGGGTGCGGCGACGAGCGCCCGCGCTGTGATCGCATCCTCACGAGAGTCGTTCTCGTCGTTGATCAGCGCAGGCACGAGGAGCGCTGACCAGGTGAGGTGCGTCTCGAGATCGCGTGCGCGAATGGATGCAGCAGAGTTGATGACGCCTACGCTTGGTCCGCACCGTTCCTGGTCGCTGTCGATGTGGCCGGCGAGTCCGAGCATGGTCAGGTGACGATGCTTCCGGCGGGTGTGGCGTGAGAGCAGTGGACAGCACCTTGGACACTCCCTTGGACAATCCAAGGGTGTGTTAGGTATCATCAGTACATGTCGCCCGCCCCACGCCTCTACGAAACTTCGCATCCTTGGATTGCCTTCGACTTCCAAACGGGCTCTCTCAGCGAGATCGTCTGGGCGCACCTCGGGGAGTCTTTCTCCAAGTGCCAGCACCTCATCGGCGCGCCACTTCAGCCTGGGGTTGCCTGGGACCTCGCTCGTGTGTACATGCGGCGCGGGGCACTCGCGTCAGCGGCGATCGAAGGCAACACCCTGAGCGAGGAAGAAGTCAACGACATTCTTGACAACAACAAGAGGCTCCCTGAGTCGCAGCAGTACCTTGAACAAGAGGTGCGAAATGTGCTCGACGCGTTGACGAGCGTTCGTCGCGAGGTGTGGGAATCTGACGGAGCCTTCCGACTGTCGCCTGAGTGGATTTTGGGGAAACATCGGGAGCTAATGGCGGAGCTCGATGTTGCAGAGCACGTGAACCCTGGCTCATACCGGGACATCGCTATCGTTGTCGGGAACTATCGCGGGGCACCCGCTGAAGATGTCCCTCTGCTAATGGAGAAGCTCTGCTCGTGGATCAACACCATCCTGGATGAGGCTGCTGAGAAGCGGGATTCCGCTCCTGATCAAGCGTTCTTCCTCGTGTTCTTTGCGGCCACGCTCGCGCACCTCTACCTCGCCTGGATCCACCCGTTCGGAGATGGAAATGGGCGCACCGCCCGTCTGATCGAATGCGCAATCTTGGCGCACTGCGGATTAGTTCCCTACGTGAGCACCAACCTGCTGTCCGACTACTACAACCGAACGCGTGCACGCTACTACGAGAAGCTCGATGCCGCCTCGAGGCGCAACGATGTCGCAGGGTTCGTGGCGTACAGTGCGCTCGGTTTCAGAGACCAACTAAGAGACCAGATTCGCACAGTGCAGGCTCATCAAAGGGTCGTCGCATGGGTCAACTACGTGCATGAGCGATTCCAGACGGAACCATCGACCGACACCGCGCGTCGCCGCCGCGCGGTTGTTCTCGCAATGCCTGATGGCGCCGAGCTCACCCGCAAGCAGATTCGTTACCTCAATCCGATGGTTTCGGAGATGTACGACGGAGCCTCCGATCGACTGTTTCGCAGAGATATGGGCAAACTAATCGAACTCGAGCTTGTCGATGAAGTATCGCCAGGCCGGTACGAGTCTGGGATTTGGCGGATGGATGCCTTCACGCCGCGCCCCGAGTTCGGGGTGTTCGCCCCTGTCCTTGAGCGTGTGTCATCCGACTGACGTTCCTTCGTCGTGGCGGTCATGGGGATCACCACTCAGCTGAAAGCACCGTAGTGCAGGGGGTATCCGGATGCTAGATATCGTCGGGACCCTTGTTGGTCCTATCGTCGCGCTCTTCAAATGGTTGACGCTCGACATCCGGGCTGTCCGGCGCGTGGTCAAGAGAGCCGCGGTCGAGGGCATCATGGTTAATCCACGAGCACTCCGAGACTTGCTCCATGAGACGGGTCTCATCGACGCTCTCACGAGCAAAGCCGGCCGGGAGCAGGTGAGTGGCTCGTTATTGGAGCTGACGGGCGATGACAAGTCGGCCGCTCGGGTGTTCGAACTCCTTGACGAGGAGATCACGAAGCGACTGTCTCCCGTCGGGGCCACAATGTCTGCGACTGCGCTGATACGTACCGACATTGTGCGTCTACATGAGACCGTCGAAGCTGCAAGCGATGACCGAGCGCTGTGGGAGACGCGGCTGGCATCGATGAGGCCACTGCGAGCCGAGACGGCACGTGAGGCGTACCGCACTTGGACAACTATGCCGAGGCTTGTGCAACTTCTGGACACCGAGGATCGACACAGTATCCTCGTTGCCTGGTCATTACGGGCGCCTGCTTTCTTGCACGATGCTCCGGCGGACGTGTTTGTGTGGCTAGCCGACATGGCCACGGATGCGGGTGAGAAGAACGCGGCTCTCGGATTCTTGAACGAAGGAATCGATCGGGGGGCGCACCCGCTTGGATACTGGGAGATCAGACGCTACTGGCTCGAGGCCGAGCTCGACGGAGGTGTGCAAAGGGAGCTGCATGACGTTCGGCACCCGCTTGTAGTCGCACATGGTCTGGAAAGAGACGGGCGTCTCGACGACGCCGTTCACACGATTCGAGAGTGGCGACCTGTCACGTCACGCGAGCGCGCGACGCGCACATTGATGCTCGCGAAAATCGCCCAAGGGCGGCGCGACTTCGATCTTGCAATCTCGTTGGCCCGGCCCCTTCACGCAGAGACCGGCAATCCCGCAGCCGCTTTGATTGCGTCGCGTGCCATGATCGCACGGCAGACATTCGAACCGTCGGAGCTTCACGAAGACGATCTCGCGGAGGCACTGCGCTTGCTCATCCAGACACGAGACGACATGCGTCGTTGGGGGGAGGACGCAAGCGAAGTAGTCGCTCTAGCTGTCACCGCTGCGCGACTACTAAACGACCCAAGCCGCGCACTGCAACTGACTGCGGCTGAACCGGAAGGCGAAGCAACGGTCGAGGAAGCAACGAGCGCACGCCTCCGCACGCTGCGGGCCACCATCCTTGCAGAGAACGGTCTATTCGAACTCGCGAAGGAAATCCTGGCAGAGGAGGGGATCGACCGGGCTGTCGTATCCAATCTGAGAGCACTGATCGCGGACGGAGAAGGAGACTTCGAGGCGGCCGCCGCATACCTGTCCGAAACACTCGAGGGTACGTCTGATTTCGAAGAGAAAGCCCAGATCGCCGTTAGCCTCGCGCACCAAGGCGTACTACACCCGTTTGTTGAACAGCAACGAACCACGGGAAACGGGGCTTGGGCCGACCAGCTAACGCTAATCAGTGAGGCATTCGCTGACGTCGAGGGTGGACTCGACCGTCTCAAAGCAGCAGCCCATTCGGACCCTCAGTACGGCATTACCCTCAGTCAGGTCTACGGTCGACGGGGTGACCGAGACCTTCAGCGTCAAACACTGCGAGCGGCAGCTACACGCCTACAGGATGCTGACTGTTGGCTCGTCGTTGCGAGGCTCGAAAAGCAGATGGACCTCATCACTGACGCCATAGATAGTGCTCACCAGGCGCTAGGAGCAGCGCCCGAGTCGTGGGGTGCGACAGCCCGCACCCACGCCCTCCTCATTGAGCTTTACTCCACTTCCGGCGACTGGGATCAAGCAACGCGCTCCGCGAAGCACCGCGTCCGGCTACTGCCCGGGGACCAAGCGGCCCTGTGGACCCTAATCACGTGTCAACACAACGCCGGCGAACTCGACGCCGCACTTCGCACTTGGCGTGGTCTGGAGAGTCGCCAGCGCCCCACCCACAGAACTCATGTGTTGGTGTGGCTTAACCTCTACCAGCAGTTCGGCGAAGCCATCGGAACCCCGGAGGACCTTCGAGACATCGCGGCCGAATGGGCCGAAGACGAAGAGATTCGCAGACATATCGTCGGCCTAGTTATATTGCCGGGCCATCGTGACGAAGAAGGCGACCCTTCCACGAGTGAGGCGAGAGCAGACGGTGAGGTCGGAGGTGATTCACCAGACGTTAGCGAGAGCGAGATTGCTGGACCGTCATCTATCGAAGCAGCTCTGATCGACGACTACTTTCGAGACTTCCCGAATGGGGCAATCCGGCGATTGACTCTGGATCTCGAACAGAGCGATTCTATTCTCGATCAACTTCTCGAAGCCGTTGGGACGAGACCGGACACCTCTGAGCTCGACGACCAGGTCTTCCGAGGTAATTTCCCCCTCGGCCTCATTTGCCTAGCCCACGGGTCGACTCTCACCGAGGCGGTGATCTCGCACGCGTCGGGGGTTCGTTTCGTTTCAGACGGGACGGATGAAGAACGTGCTCGCGCGGAAGCTCACCTTGGCGGTGCCGTGGTGGTAGACCTCACGGCGCTTTTCGCTCTCTCCATACTGCCGGCCGAACTCCGGTCCGCAATGATTGGCGCGTTCTCGCGATTGTCGATCGCTGCGACACAGTTTCGAGACGCAGTGGACGCGTCCCATGCGATCGGCCGGTTCAACCACGCTGGCCCGTCACTGGGGCGCTGGAACGGACCGGTCGCGCGGCGCTTCCGGGCCGAATCTCATCGCGTCCTAGATGCTCCGCGCGTCCAAGAGCTATTGAATCTTCTCCGCCCACTTGACCGACTGGCGAGCCCACCGCGCACCGAGGAATCCGACCGCGACGGATTCTCTGACGACGTGTGGTTCGCAGCAGCTAACATCGCTGGCTCGACACGGCCGTTGTGGAGCGATGATGCTGCGCTCAACAGAATCGCTGCTCACCTCGGAGTGACCACGTTCTCGACGCTCGCGCTTATAGATGTACTTCTGGCAGCCGAGGCGATCAACGACGAGCAGGCAGAGGAGATCCGCCGCCGCCTGTTGATCGAGCGGTACATCGGGATTCCATTCAATGAAACCCTGTACCGCCGAGCGCTGGACCTTCGCGAGGAGGCTGAGCGAGACATTGCCGGCGTGATCGAGCACCTCGGCGCGCAAAGCGCTGACGAGATCCTCCCCTTCCTCTTGAGCGTTGCAGGTTCCTTGACTGCGAATGGCCCGCGTCTGGAAGCCTGGATCTCTGCAAGCACGCGCTGGCTGATTGCCGTCTCTCCAGACAACTCGTCACGCAGCGCGAACCTGGCGTTGCTCGCGACACACCTCACTCGCGTCCATTGGTTCCTACCGCAGACGTTCTGTTTCGTCGACGCCGGTGTGCGCGATGCTCTCGACGAGGTCAGCGACGACGACCCACTCGTTGACGCGGTGGAACGCGTCCTTGCTCGGCGGCAACGAACAGACGAACAGGCGGCGGCGTTGTGGCTGTTTAATCTGGTAGCCGCAGTCGATCCCCCGGCGCGTACGCGTTACACGGGCCTCGTGTTCCGTGGTTGATCGTCGCAGCAGGGCCTTGAGCGAGGGCGCGTGCGGCAGTTGAGACTAGTCACCGCGAGGATGCGAATCCGCCCTGTCGTGCCGCATCCTGGGAACCGTCGGGTGGACGAGCGTGAGGGGTGTGAGCGCAAGGCAAATCGCCTGATCGCATATTTGCTCAACGTGCTTTCTGGACATCGCGACATGGTTGCGTTTGGCTCAACGAGCTGAGGGGTCGGACTAAAACATGTGGGCTCGCCCTCCGAACAAGTTACAGAGCCTCTTACGCGATCGCTCACCGTGACGAGAACTGCGCATCAACATGTCCCGCCGGTTAGCCGTCTTCGCCGTCGAGGTCGACTTCAGCCCGCTGCTCAGAGAGTCGGCGCGCGACCATGTCGAGGATCCGTTGATCGAAGGCGGGGGTGTCCACCGGCGTCCATCGGATGATCACATGGTCGTCGTCCGAGTAGGCCGCACGGCCACTTTCCACGGCATCGTGGTTGGAGACATTCACAACCGTCTCGGTGCCGTCGATCTTTGTGCCCGAGCGTTCGACGATGTCCTCTCGTCCTACATAGTCGAAGAGGTCAGTAAGAGCAGCGAAGCTGATTCCGTGGAGGTGCTTTCCGCGGTCGCGGTCCGAGATAAAGACCACGCTCGTCGTGGAATCTTCCTCGATGTAGATCTGGAAAACGAAGCTGTGGATGATCTGATTACACAGCCAGCCAATGGTGAGTTCCGAGTTCGTCGGTTCGCCGAAGTTATAGAACCGCTCGGGATCGAAGCGGTCGAGCGACGTCGGAACGCGGCCGACGAGGGCGTGTCTGCGAGTGGGAATCCGTCGGCCCGGCAGAAGAGATGACGACTTTTCGGAATCGATGAGACGACGGATCGAGTACGCGCCCATCATGATGTCGCGCTCCGCATTGAAGTAGGTGCGGCTGGTCCAGCGCTTCTGTGTGTTCCAGCGGCTGAGTCTCGCCGCCGACTTTCGGAGTTCTTCTCTCCAGGGAACGGAGTCGCCGATCATGTCATTCCTAGCTCCTCAGCCCAGCTCAGCGAAACGATCGTCCTCGTCCAGGTCTTCGACCTCCCCGGCTTCTCCGAGACGGTTCTTGACAATCTCGATCAGCAGGCTCGCGAACTCCTCTCGCAGTTCCGGCAACGCTTCGTCTGCATCTCGACCGAGCAGGTCGTCCAGGCTCCAGATAGCGATGTGCGGCTGACGTGGCAGAAGGATTGCCACGCGGCGTATGTCATGCGAGTCGTCGATGTCGAGCAAGGCGTATCCCAGCAGCTGAAAGAGAGTGTCTCTGATCCACGGGTTCGTGATCTGCTCGCGCGTCTTGATCTCGACGAGCAGATCGGCGACCACTAAATCGGCGTCCGCGCCGCCCACTGCGGCGCTGCCTAGGAACGTCGGATTAGAAGCGAAGTCGTATCCGTCCGAAGCCGCGACGTTCCATTCCTCGAGGAGAGGGGCGAGGGGCGCGTGCATCCGTGCGACGTCGAAGAGCAGTTCCTCGGGGATCCCCATAGTCAGCTCAACAGCATCCTTAGCCCGCTTGATCTGACGCCCCAGGTCGTTCGTCAGCGCGGTCTCCGGGCCAGCACGGTAGATCGCTTCGCACCAGGCGAGCGGGATCGAGACCCGGGCGAGGCTGAGGGGATGCGGATCCTTTTCCTTGAGCGTCAGGTAACCGAAGTTGAGCGCATCCTGCAGCACGCTCGCAATGTGCTTGCCGCGATGTATGACATCTGGGTTCGCCTGGAGCCGCTCGAGTCCTTCCCACGCGGTCGTGTTACTGATGTCGAAGTCAGGAAGGTCCATGCGCACGCGATAGTCCAGGGCGATTCCCGCCACGGTCGCGTGACGCTTCCGCTGCGCTGGCTTGACCTCGGCAGGGATGGGAATCTGAGTTTCCAGAGACGTGAGATTGTCGAAGTCGAACCGAGCAGCACCCGCTGCGCCAGCCGCGCCCCGGGTCCCCGCGGCGGCGAGCTCTACGGCGCTCGCGTAGACGAACTGCCGGACGGGCGAGCTCAACTCTTTGAGATGACGGGTCAGCGACATGCTCCGACCCTAGCGGGAGAGTGCGACGGAGAATGCTGGGCATGTTTGACCCAGAACACGAGCACGGAGAATGTGTTACAGAGGCCACGCCACAACGGCGAGCCGTGCGAGCTCGAGCGAACGACGGTCGAGCTCGTCGAGATCCCATCCGTTCTCCAGCTGGGCGAGGTCCTTCGTCTGCTCGAACTTGGACTCGCTATAGACGTCTACTTTGTCTGAGAATGGCTTGTCTTCGAAGTCGTTGTTGAGCGTCCGCTCGGCCCGTGAGTACTTCTTCGTTGTTCAAGCGGCGACCCCGTCCGACGGACCAGCCAGCGACGCGCCCGGTCCTCGGCGCCTCCAGAGTGCCCGGCTCCCTGTTTAAAAGAAGGCTGGCCGATCCCCCTATGGGGCGAGGCGTCGTGTGGCTGCTGATAGGTGCGCGGAGCCCGTCTAGGGGGCGTCCGTGGGCGCGCAGTCTCCCGGTCGCGCGGACACTGAACTCGCGATCGCCGCTGCAATCTGGTGCGGATCCCGCTTCATGAGGAGCCATTGCGCCGGAGCGACCATACCGAGCACAGAGCTTCGCGTTGTCATGAACTCGTATACTCGCGACGCCGACCAAGACTCTGGGAGTTCCTTCCTCAACACTGCAACGCCGCCGACCACGCTGCAGAATCGGTCAAACTGCCACACCGGGTATCGTCGTTTCCGGTTCGCGACAAAGTAGTAGAGGGCACCCTGTTGGGCTCGCCGGCGAACCTGGCGAAGGGTGACCATCAGGAAGTCGGCGGCTTCGTCGTCACTCCAGGAGTCGATGACCGCTTCGAGTCGCAGGCGATACTCGGGGCGAAGCCGAACTCTGGCCTCCCCTGCCGCTTCAGAAAGTGACTCTGTCACGGCGTCCGCGCTTAGCACGGACGCTTGCGCGTCACTTGATTCGAACAGGTCGCCCTGGGTCTCACTGACCATGTCGACCATTGTGTGAAGAAGCGCGTCGATCAGCTTCCAGTCCCGCCCTGAATCAGAAGCGGCTTGCACGAGGCGCCGGAACGAATCGAGTACGGCGTTGAAGTCCTCTTGAGTCGCCTCCGCGCTCTCATCATGCTGGGCGGGAGGCTTGGAGGCTTCCTTATGGCTTCGAGGGTCGCTGTTCACTCGACACCTCCAACGTCTTGAGCACGTCGACGACGCGCTGAGGATCGTCACCGCGCATCAACCACTCAACCGGCGAGTAGATAGTTTCGCCAGCCGCCAGTTCTCGTCTCGGCGCCGTCATGAACGAATTGATCGCAAGGGGCGACCAATGCCCCGGGATGGCGGGCACGACAGCATTGATTCCTGGGACGACGGCGAACCGCGGTCTTCCCGCGAACTGCCAGGAGGGGTACCGCCACGCGGAGCCGCACTCCACGACATGCAGGTAGCCCCGGCGGCTGAGGCGTCGTAGT
Source organism: Microbacterium sp. CGR2 (assembly GCF_003626735.1). Classification (NCBI taxonomy): domain Bacteria; kingdom Bacillati; phylum Actinomycetota; class Actinomycetes; order Micrococcales; family Microbacteriaceae; genus Microbacterium; species Microbacterium sp. CGR2. The sequence continues at coordinate 64,294 of NZ_RBHX01000002.1, forward strand.
GAGGTAGGCGTGATCCGGAGCAGCGCACGAGCCGCATCGGCGCTCAGCGATTCCGTCGAAGCGACGGGTCTTGTGACAGATTCAAGCCGCGCGCGCGTTTCGTCACTACCGTGTGGCATCGCGTTGAACGCGCGGGACTGCTCCCGGAATCGCGGGCCGACTCTGAGGCTCCTTGTCACTTGCTTGTCGTAACCGATGTATCCGCGACGACGCCACTCGATCGCCACATGTCGACGGAACTCGTTGCCGCCCCGGCGGCGATCCAGGGCGTCCCAATCGGCCGGCAGGCGACACGGAACTCCGCCCGAGTCCGGCAGCAGGTGCTCGAATAGCTCACGAAACGTAGGGCCATGGGAGTGGCGGCGACGATACTGAGCAACGAAGATCGCCGCCGAGAGAGCCCATTCGTCTGCGGTCTCGTCGTTCGTGAACTCCTCGAAGGTGTAGCTCCACGCGGCAGGCGGGGGATGATTCGCGCTCCGCCACCATGCGGTCCAGTACTTGTCCGCCAAGATTTCCGTCACAATCGCGGTCGCACGCTTCGGGCCAGCCCTGCGGTGCGACCGCGGTGTCCGGAGGGCGGGCAGCACACGTGCAGAGTGGAAGGATCCGGCGGTAGTCGATTGTTTCGTATGGCCATCAAAATTATGCCACATAGATCAGGCCGCATAGATACGTCATGACGGCAAGCCTTAGGGGGTGGGCAGACGTGCGGTCGAGGCAGAGTGGGGAGACTTCTCGGATCGCCTAGCACTCCGTCTTCGAATCTTGCGGGAGCGCTCCAACCTCTCTCAGGAGGATGTGGCATATCGAGCCGGTATCACCCGTTATACGTACCAGCGCCTCGAAAAGGGTGTCACCCGCCACGGTGACCCCGTTAATCCGACGCTCCGCTCGCTGATTGCCATCGCGCAAGCCTTGGGAGTTGGACTACACGAGCTCATCCCCGACGAGTTGCCCGATCTTCGCCCATAGGACGGGTCAGGTATCGCGGCCAGTTCCGACTGAGTCGGCGCGAGGGGCAAACAGTTGAGTGGGCCGATACTGAGGTTGTTGTGCGCGCGATCACAGTAGAGAAGCCGTCGAGGAGCGCTCTGAACCGAGCGAGACTCACTCGAGTGGTCTTCGTGGGATCAACGCCCTCACGAGACTCCCAAGTGTCCGATCTCACGAAGCTGTCGGAGTCTCACGAAAGCTATCGGAGCGCCTCACGAAAGTGGCGGAGTCTCAAATCGCCTGTCGGATCGCGGAGGCGCCATCTGCCTGCCTCAAACGATCGTTTTCGGTGTGGGCCGGTTGCTGGGCCCGTCAGCCCCGCCACAAGGGTTCCCCGAATCCCCCTTTCGGCAGACAGTTTCGGTGGGGGCTACTGAGCAAGGGTCGAGCGTTTGATCATCGTGAGCAGCTCCTGGCGGATGAGATGTAGCTCGCGCGCGTCGATGTAACCTTCAGCTGCCGCCGTAGCGGCCCCCTCGGCGCTGTGACGGATCACGAGGGACCGACCCAGCGCGATCCGGTCGTTATGGAAGGCTCGGCGCCACCTGTCTGCATCTTCGCGTAGGACCTCGATTGCGGCGGGTGTTTCGTTGAACAGTGGTGCGAGCGCGCTGGGGGCGAAGATCCTTGCGGCCACGGCGCTGTCTCCGGTGAGCGCGCGGACATAGGCGGACAGCAGCGCGCCCTCTTCATCATTCGGCCCGACCAGCTGATGGACGACGTTCCAGAGGCGGTCCACCACTTCGCGGCAGACAGCCGCACGCAGGTCTTCCTTCGCGCCGAAGTGGTACAGCAGGCCGCCCTTGGAGATGCCGGCAGCAGCAGCGATCTGCTCGAGCGTCGCTGCATGTCCGCGTTCGACGAAGAGCTGTTCCGCCGCGGCGACGATTTCTGCCCGGGACGATGGTCTCGACATGCGAAGAGCTATCCTTCTGCAGCGGCCCACACGGGGCTGCCGCCGACGTATGTGGCGATCGGGGCGAGCGTGTGCAACTCGAGAGGCGGCGTGGCAAACGGGTCTCGATCAAGGATGGTGAGATCGGCAAGCATCCCTGGTTCGATGACGCCGGTTCGATCGATGCGGTTCACGTAGGCCCCGCCGGAGGTGTAGGCAGTCATCGCTTGGGTGAGGGTGAGTTTCTGGCGTTCGATGAACACGGGGGTGTCGGGTTCGGAGCCTGGCGCGACGCGATTGACGGCGACGTGAATGGCGTCGAGGGGCGAGGGGTCGCTGACGGGCCAGTCGCTGCCCGCCGACAGGCGGGCGCCTGCCCGGACGAGGTCTCCGAAGGGGAACTGTTGATCGGCTCGTTCTAGTCCGATCAGCGGGATGCACAGGTGGTCCATCTGCTGGCCGTGAGCGGCCCAAAGCGCTTGGATGTTCGCGGTGACGTTCAGGGGCGCGAACCGCGGGATATCGGACGGTCGCACGGACTGCAGGTGCGCGATCTGATGACGGAACTCCCCTGGGTGTTCTGCGGCTTCGAGGGCGTCGAGGACCTCGGTGAGAGCGCGGTCGCCCATGGTGTGGAAATGCATGTCGAACCCGGCGTCCTGCAACGCACGAACAACCTGGTCGAGAACATCCGGAGCGATGAGGGAATCGCCGGTGATGTCTGTGGGGAGGCCGGTGACGTCGAGGTAGGGGGCGTGCATGGCGGCGGTGTGGTTCTCGGGGATGCCGTCTTGCATGATTTTCACCGTGCGGGCGGTGAAGAGCCCGGTCGCACCGTCACGTCGAGCGATCATCGCGGGGATCTGGTCGGTGCCGAGGGCGGGGTCGTAGAACAGTGCGCCGTTCACGCGGGCTGTGAGAACGCCGGTAGATGCAGCGCGACGGTAGGTCTCGTACACGTCGGCGATGTCGCCGAAGTTCCCCACCAGGGCGTCCTGCCAGGCGGTGACGCCGTGAGCATGCAGCGTGCGTTGCGCGGCGGTGAGCGCGGTATCGAGATCGGCCGGCGACGGTGTGGGCTTCACACCGTCGAGGAGAGCCATTGCTGATTCGTGCAGCACCCCCGTGGGAGTCCCGGAGGAGTCGCGTTCGATACGACCGCCGACAGGATCCAGGGTGGCCGAGGTGATGCCTGCCCTGCGGAGTGCTGCGGTGTTGACCCAGACGGCATGTTCGTCGCGCACGACGACTGCCGCAGGGCGCTCACCGCAGATGGCATCCAGAATCTCCTTCCGGGGACCTCCGTCAGGGAAGGCGGCGAAGGTCCAGCCCGCACCTGTCACCCAGTCTCGATCCGGGTGGGCGCGAGCGTAGCGGGCGATCTCGTCGAGGAACTGCTCTGCGGTGTCGAGGTCGTGCAGCGCGCATTCCTGCATGTGCACGCCCGCCATGACGGGGTGAACGTGTGCGTCCTGGAAGCCGGGGAGGAGAAGGCCCGAGCCGACATCAATGATCTCGCCCGCCGATGCTCTGAAGTCGTCGATGGCGGCGGGAGCGTGTTCGACCGCGGCGATCACTCCGTCGGTCACAGCGACCGCGCCTGACCTGGGCGTGGTCAGACCCGCACTCCAGTAATTACCGGTGAAGACGATATCGAAGGTCGGGCGGGCCATCTCTTTCACGCTCCTTCTACAGGTTCCACCTGGCGCGGGGCGCTGCCGCGATCGGTGGAGCGGCGGGACTTGCGCCTAGCGATGCTGCCGATGAACGCGGCGATGAACACCACGGCAGGGGTGAGCACGACGACGGTGTTGAGGACGCCGCCGGCCCCGGTGAGCAGCTCGATGTTGAGGATCATCATCGTCACCACCGCCACCAGTAGCAGCGCGGCCACGGCAGCGAGGATGCTGAACAGGGTTCGGCGTCCCGTAGTGATGCCCTCGCGGGGACGGGCGAAGAACACCGCGACCGCGATGGACGCCAGTGCCATCAGGGAGATGAGACCGAGCGTTCCGGGGCTCGAGAACCAGACGGTCAGCTGTAGGTACGGGTCAAGACCCAACAAGCCGAAGATCAGCACGAACGCGGCGGTGACGATTGCCTGCACGTTCCCGAACGACGGGGACCGGAACTTCGGGTGCACGCGCATCGCCGGCTTCGGGAGAATGCCGTCGGTGCCCATGGAGTGACCGTATCGGCTGACCGCGTTGAAGTAGGCGATGCCGGAGGCGATCGAGCTGGTGACGAGGAGGGCTTGCGCGGTCAGCCCAGCCCAGGGCCCCAGGTAGTAGTCGCCGATGATGTAGATCAGGGCGGTCGGATTCTCCGCGATCGCGGCCGCCAGCTCTGGGACGCTGAATGCTTGGGCGATGGCCCAGGCGACGATGCAGTAGAAGACGGCGAGGAAGACCAGCGAGATGATCGTTGCCCGTGGGATGGTGCGGGTCGGGTTCTTGGCCTCTGCCCGGTAGATGGTGGTCGATTCGATGCCGAAGTAGGCCCCGAACCACACCAACGCCGCGGCAGCCATGCCCGGTGTGAAGACGTTAGAAGGTTCGAACGACTCGACGCTCAGGCCCGTGGGGGCGGTGCGGGCGAGCACGGCGATGGCGATCACGACGAGGATGCCGACCTCGGCGACGAGGAGCAGCACCAGTACCTTCACACCGACGTCGATGCCGCGGCGACAGACGTACCAGATCAGTGCGGTGATGAGCAGGCCGAGCACCCACCAGGGGATGTCGATGCCGGTGCTGACCAGGATGAGGTTCTGTGTGGTGGCGCTGACGATGCCCATACCACCGATGTTGATGGTGAGGTAGGCGGTGATGGCCAGTGCGGCCGCAGCGGTTCCGGCTGCGGGCCCGAGTCCTTCACCGATGTAGGCGTAGAACGTGCCGGGTTTGGCGACGAAGCGGGTCATCGCGAGGATGCCGACCACGAACATCGCAAGCACGACCCCCGCGACAAGGAATCCTGCGGGGGCGCCGATGCCACCCACAAGGAAGCCGATAGGCCCGTACCCGGCGATGAGACTGAGCGGGGCGGCGGCGGCGACGACGATGAGGGCGATGCCGCCAGCGGTCAGTACGCCGGATTTGAGGGTGACGACGGGGACAGGGGAATCTTCTTGAGTCATGACGTGCTCGACAATCTGGTTCGGGTGGTGAATGTCAGCGGATAAGAGTGGACGCGGCGTGCTTTTCCACGTCGGCCCGTGCGGCCATGAAGCCTTGTGGGTGGTTGATGGCGACGGCGCCTACGAGTTCTCCATCGATGAGGTACCGGGCAAGCAGGCCGGGCTTGGGACCGGTCCCCTCGAGTACCTCGATCTCAGAGATCTGCGGGTCGACGTGCCCGATGCCTTGCAGAAGGCTGCCGTGCTGCATCGACCAGAAGTACGGCGGCTCGAGGAACGGCGTGCGCGTGCCTGCGGCGAGGTCGATCGCGATATGACGACCATGGGAGCGTGCCGTGGTCCAATGCGCCGATCGCATGACGGAACCGTCGAAGCCGGTCCAGCTGACGCTGTCCCCGGCGGCTGCGACGCCCGGAGCGGACGTGTGCAGGCACGCGTCGGTGCGGATCGTGTCATCGTCGGCGAGAACGCCGCTGTCTCCCAGCCAGGCGGTGTCCGGGTGAGAGCCGATTCCTGCGACGACGAGGTCGGCGTGCAATGTGGTCCCGTCTGTGAGGTGCACCTGTGCGGGGTGCCCGCTCTGGACGTCGGCCACCGTGCCGTTGGGGATCAGCCTGACGCCCGCCTCGGTGTGGAGACGGGTGAGAAGGTCCGACGCAGCTTGTCCGAGTCGGTTTCGGAACAGAGCGTCCTCGCGAAACACGAATGTCGTCGTCACGCCCGCGCTCACCAACGATGCGGCAAGCTCCGCACCAACGAACCCACCGCCGATGACGACGGCCGACCCGGCGGCGCTCACGGCCTGCCGAAGGCGACGGCTGTCGTCCAGGGAGTGCAGCGCGTGCACCTCCTCGGAAACCCACGAGGGCCGGTGAGGGCGAGATCCCGGAGCCAGCACGAGCTCGTCGTAGCCGAGGTCGCCGCCGCTGGTGTGCAGCAGCTGGTCTGCGACGGTCACACCGACGGCAGTACCGAAGACGACGTCGATGCCGGCACCCTTGAGCTCGTCTGTGCCGGCGCTGACGGAACCGGCACCGCTGAGTGCTTTGGACAGTGGGGGGCGCTCGTAGGGGACGTCCGGGTCTTTATCCAACACGGTGATGGTCCGGGTTTCGTCCAACTGCCGGAGGTGTTTCGCGCAGGTGAGGCCGGCGGCGCCTGCCCCGACGATGAGCGTCCTGGTCATGGCTAGCTCTGAGCCCATGCCAGCGCTTGCGCCGGGCAGATCGCAATGGCGGCGTCCGTGGCTTCCACGTCCGCGGGGTCTACTTCGATAGTGCGCAGCCGCACGAGCCCGTTGTCGTCGAGGTCGAAGACGGTGGGTGCGGTATTGGTGCAGATCCCTGCGCCGATGCAGCCGGTCGTGTCAGGGTTGAGGGTAGGCATCAGTTGGTCCTTCGAAGTGTCAGGCGGGTACGGAAGTGGGGGCACGGTGCACACGCACCGGCAGGGACTGCTGCACGGACAGATAGGGGGCGGCGGACGCGGCGACCGGATCCTGGTGCTCGATACGTTCCCACCGGCGAGTGGTCGCGAGGAGCATTTCTTCGAGCTCCATGACGGCGAACATCCGCCCCATGCAGAAGTGCCGCCCGACGCCCCAGTTCAACGGCATCCGCTCGGAGCGGCCGATGTCGAACTGATCCGGGTTGGCGAAGACTCGCTGATCACGGTGAGCGGCGCCGATGAGGGCGAACACATGGTCACCGGCATACACCGGGACGTCCTCGATCGCCGTGTCCACCGTTGCGACGCGGAAGATCCAGGCGTCCCCCGGACGATACCTGGCGGCCTCCGTCACCGCCGAGGATGCAAGCTCGGGGTTCTCGCGAAGCCGCTGCCACTGGTCCGGGTTCTCCGCGAACGACCAGAACATGAGTGCGGCAAGGATCTGCGTCGTGTCCGTGCTCGCGGCCAACAGGGTGACGAGAGCGGAGCGGATGTCGTTCGCGGTGATGTTCCCTGCGGCCTGCTGGGCCAGGAGGTGATCGATCACGTTGCTGTCCGGAGCGCCAGGGGTGTGGAGGGCGATCAGGTCATCGACCCAGTTCGTCAGCTCGGTCCATGCCAGCGTGACGTGCTCACCCAGGGTCGGGTCCATCTCGAACACCCTCACCGACTCTTCCGAGATGCGGCTGATGAATGCGCCGTGCTCGTTCAGATCGACTCCCAGCAGGCGAGCGAACACTCGTGCCGGTACGTCACGGATCAGCTGGTCAACCAGCTCGACGTCCGCTGCGTCGCCCATTGCATCCAGCGCCGCGTCGATGTCGGCGCGCACGTCGTCGCGCATGCCGGCCACCCGCGCGGGAGTGAAGAACGACCCGATCGCTGCGCGCAATCTCGTGTGGGCCGCGCCCTCGGCGTAGTTGACGCTGCTCTCGACGAGATCGCGGAACGTGACGTCGTCCACACCCGAGTGATCGAACAGCTCGAGCAGGCCGGTGCTGTAGTCGGTGTTCCGCAACAGAGCGGAACTCGCGTCGTAGCCGATCACCTCGACCCCACGCTCCGTACGCACCACATTCGTCCCGGCAGGTACCCGCTCCCACGGAACCCAGGGCGTCTCCACCAGCTCATCGACGGTGAAAGCTTCGCTTGAAACCATCATTTCCTCCTTGAAATATGACAGTGTCATATATAAGCATGGATCGGAGGCATTAGACAAGACTTGTAACGAGCGATTTACATCCGGGAAACAGTTCGGAGGCGTCCACAGGCGCCTGACACAGCGGAAGCGAGCACCAGTGCCGAAGATCGTGGACTACGACAAGAGACGCGAAGAGCTGGCCGCGGCTCTGCTCGAGGTGCTTGCCAGGGACGGCATCGAGGGCGTGTCCGTCAGGAGCGTCGCCGCCCAAGCTGGCTGGACGCGGGGAGTCATCACGCACTACTTCTCGGATCGAGACGAACTGCTGCTGTACGCCTACCGGCTGGCGCTCCAGCGTGAGCATGCCTCCATAGAGCACCTCCAGGGGGATCCAGTCGAGGTGCTTGTCGCGCTTCTCCTTCGCGCGCTTCCCATCGACGAAGAGAGCTCACTCGACTACCGCATCTTCCTCGGCATGCTCGGCCGCCTGGCGGACAGGCCAGACCTCGCGGCTTCCTTGGCATCGGACCACGCCGCCTACGAGGCAAGAGTCCTCGACGCCGTGGAGTCGGCCCTCGACGCGGGTGCCATCAGCACCACGCTCACTGCCGAAGCCCTCGCGACCATGCTCTCGACCTACGTGGATGGGCTCACTGTCAGCTGCGCCATCAATCCCGACGGGAGCACCCACGCCCACCTGGAGAAGCAGGTTTCGCTGTTCCTACGCACCGTGGCGGGGGTCAGCCCAGCCTCAGGCGAGAACGCGACGACCTAGTCCCAGCGCCTCGGCCTCTGAATGGACGGCTCGCGGCTCAGTGGCCCTGCTTCACTTCCACGCCGCGCAGAAGCAGTGCCGTGGACGCCACCCCGAGAACGAGGATGACGCACGTGATCATGGCCGCAGCGCTGAATCCACCGTTGATATCCCCCGCGGCAGCCATCCCGGAGAAGATGCTGCCCAGCACAGCCACCGCGGTGAGCGAACCGAACTCGTAGGAAACTTCCTCCAGCGACGACCCCATGCCTGCCCTCTCCGGCGCGATGTTCCCCATGACTGCCGACGAAGCCGCCGCCATGACCGCGCCCAGACCGAACCCCATAACCGCCAAGCCCGCACCGAACGCCACCACCCCGAGGGGTAGGGCTACCAGCGCGCCAATCAAACCAATCGACGCGGTGATCAACCCGCCCACGATTAGCGGGCTGACCCCGATCTTGTGCATCACGAAGCCGGCGAGGAGGCCCGAGGGCAGTGCGCCGCCCGCGAGGCAGGTCACAAGAAGACCGGCCTCGAGTGGCGTGAAACCGTCTCCGAGCTGGAAGCGCTGGGTAGCGACGAGCTGCATGCCGGCGATGGCGAACATTGCCACACCCGCGGCGATGATTCCCGCGCTCACGGGCCGCGACCGGAAGACCGCGAAATCCAGCAGCGGGTGAGCCAGCCCACGCTGCCGGCGAGCGAACAAGACCATTGCGACGGCCGCCACCACGAAGCTGATGATCACCACCGGCCACCGACGGTCGGCACCGGCCACTTCCTTGATCACGAAGACGAGGGCCGCCAGACCCACCAGCGCCATCAGCGAAGACACCCAGTCCCACGGCGTGTCGGGCTTAGCCTCTGAACGTGGAACCAACCAGGCGGCCGAGATGACGGCAACGACGGCGATAGGAATGTTGATCAGGAACACGGAGCCCCACCAGAAATGCTCCAACAGCAGTCCCGCCGTCACCGGGCCAAGCGCCGCGCCCACGAGAGAGACGCTGCCCCAGATCGAAATCGCGATATTTCGCTCCCGCGCCTCTGTGAAGGTTTGACGGATCAGAGCCAGAGTCGCCGGCATCACCATCGCCGCGCCCACGGCCAGCAGCGCGCGAGCGGCGATGAGGATGGCCGGGGTCGGTGAGTACGCGGCAACGACCGACGCGACCCCGAAGATCCCCATACCCCACACGAACAGGCGCTTATGGCCGAACTTGTCCCCCAGGCCACCGGCACCAAGAAGAAGACCCGCCATCACCAACGGGTACGCGTTGATGATCCACAACGCCTCAGACGACGTCGCGCCCAAGTCATCAGTCAACGCCGGAAGAGCGGTGTAGAGAACGGAGTTGTCGAGCACCACCATCAACAGACCCAACGACAAGATCGCCAGGACTACCCAACGAGTACGACTCTTGACGGCCACATGCTGCCCTTCTCTAGCGGTCATGCTATAACTGTACCGACCGCCCGGTACAGTTATGTGAGAAGATGCTGACCGCAAGGCGACCAACCCAGGTTCAGCGCCCAGCGAGATGCTGGAGCCTGCCCCGTAGACCTAAGACTGAACGGCTATTCAGTTTCGGCGGCATATTGGAGGCCCTGATCCGTGACCCGCTTCGACCCACCGAAAACGATCGTTTCCGGCAGGTGCAAGGAGGTAGCTGGCCGACTGCGCGACACGCCGGTCGCGCACCTGCCGAAACCCCCCTGCCGGAACCTGTCGCGCCGAAACGGTCCGCCCCGCCTCTGAGGCAGGGTGAGAACGAAACGTGAATACCGACGAGTTTCGTGAGACAACCGGCAGTCTCGACAGCGCACCACTCACCCGTCTTTCCGGGGATCTTCTGTCTCACCAACTGACAACTCTCGTGAGATCGGACACCAAGTTCTGTTGACGCGGCCGGTCACCCTCCGCCCGCATGAATCACGTTGACCAGCTCCGTCGGTATCGGCGAGTCGGTGATCGCTCCGAGGCGCGGCAAGGAACCATCCAAAAGGACGTTCTCAGCGAGCTCGAGCCAAGGCCGGCTCCATTCGATCGCGTTCATCGGCAGCAGCGGTAAGTCGGCGAGGTTGCCGGTGTTCGGAGAGTGGAGTAGCTCCCATGCTTGTCCCGAGGTCACGAGTGGATGGGCAACTGCCCATCCCGGGTGCCATGCGAGCGTAACGCTGATGCCCTCGAGGGTCAGAGTGCTCAACTTGAAGAAAGCGAGCTCTCCGTCACTTGTCTTCACCGATCGCGGAAACAGAACCAGGGCTCGGCGCGCGCCTTTCGTCTGACTCGCGCGAAAAACCCATAGCGAGAGATCCGGTGGGGGTGGGTCCCCATTGACGAGCCAAGTGAAGTCTTCTGTGTTCCAGTCCCCGACGATTCGATGCCTGTTGATCTCGGGATGTTGGTACTCAGCCCTCTCGTGAGTGGCAAATAGCAATATCTTGGCCAGCCAGACCCCGACTGCGGCCCACTGCGCGGCGTCTAGCTCTCCGGCCCAGTTGCTCGCCGCCAATGTGCGTACGGGTTCCTTCGCCGTCTTCTCAATACGTGTGTCGAGCTCTGCGTTGCAATCACGACAGGCAGGCAGAAGAAGTCGCTGACGTTCTTGGAACTGAAGGGGGTCGCCGTCACGGTTCAAAAGCGCTTGGCCATTGACACTCCATCCAAACTTTGGCTGGCCAGCAGCGTCCGCATCCTTCAGATACCAGGCAGGAAAGACGTGTTCCCCTTTGCCGTATGCGGGTTGGACTCCACAGATCTCACACATGCTCACGCCAGCACAGTAGCGGGGCGCCGCGAACATGACTAGTAGTAGCGCGTGCGCCACCTCAGGCATCGAGCAGCACTCTGGCGGAACAGCGAACTCTAGACAGAGATCAGTCTTGGAATGAACTTCGTACGGGGATCTCGCGTAACGAGCTCCCTCGCCCGGAGCGGCCTACGTGTACCGCGGACCTGAACGCGTAACTGACAAGTACTGACACTGTAGCGGCCAAATGGCCCCGTCATAGCAGCCTTCACTACAGATAACGGCCGGGAGCGATGCGTCGACGAATGGCTGGCTGATGTCGACGCGGCGCCCGGTGGACTGCAGCATCCGCTCGACGAGGTCGCGCACCACCGCGTCAGTGAGCCGCAGACCGGTCCGCTCCGCCACCCCGCCGCGAGCGGTGTGCACGTGACCGGATCCGTTGACCCAGATCTCCTCGATCTCCGCGTCGTCCAGCAGCGGCTGCAGCGCGCCGAACCCGCTCACCGCGGCCAGCACGTCGCGGACACACGCGACCTCGTCGTCGATGAGAGCTTCGCCGCGGGCGAGGGCGTAGTCGTCGTGTCGCCGCACCTCGGACTGCGCGATGCGCCGAGCGGTGTCGGGATCGACGGTCGGATCGATGCCTTCGGCGCGCAGGCGCAGCCGGACACGGTCGGCGACGGCAGCGGATGGATCACTCACCCGGGCATCCTCGCAAGAATCGATCCGGCGGTCCGGAAGTTATCCACAGCCGCTGCCCCGATGCCCGCCCCGCACGCCTGCCGTAGCGTGGAGACATGGACGACGCCCGCCACGACGATCTCGACGCCCTCGTCGACGCGATCCCCGAGGGCTGGTCCCGGGTGCGGATCGACGGTCAGGACTGGGGCGTCACCCGCACCACACGCGCCGCCGGCGGCGTGATCTCGGTGGATGCCGATCGCCTCGCTGACGACGAACGCTTCGGAGCGAACGTCTGGCGCACATCTGACGGCACCGTTCTCCGCCCCTGCGAAGTGCCGCCGGAGAAGGTCATGCACTTCCTCCGCGCCGCATCGACAGCCTTCTCACGCTGACCGGACCCGAAAGAGCGACCTACCGATCGTCGACGGGCAACCAGCGCATCCCGCGCAGATTCACCACTGTCTGCCCCGCGCGCTCGACGACCACCAGCAGAACATCGTCGCAGTGCCGGCACCGCGCCACGAAACCGATCGGGGGTGCGTAGACGACCGCCTGCGCGACGACCGCGACATCACCGCACGACTGGCACTGCGCCTGCGCTGCAGTCGCCTCGAACCCCAGCACATCGCTGATCGCTCCGGCGAGAACGTTGCCATCGAGATGACGCATGATCAGATGCCTCCGAATCGCTCGGTGCGGATGCTGTCGGCCCGATGCCCGAGCTCCAGGAGCGCCCGCGTGACGGTCTCGACGAAGCCGGTGGACCCGCAGATGTAGATCAGCGGCGAAAGCTCAGGTGCGATCGTGTCGCGCTCGAGATCCGTCCGCATCAGTCTGCCCGGCGGACGTTTCTCTGCCGGCGACGCCGTCCGGGTGTAATGCCAGACGGTCCGCATCGCTCCCGACGACTCCGACAGCTCATCAGCGAAGAACGCATCCTCCGGTGTTCGCAGCGAGTAGAGCAGCTGCATCGGCACCGTGCTTCCCGACTCCGCATGCGCACGCATCATCGCCACGAGCGGCACCACTCCCGAGCCGCCGGCGATGAGCTGCACGGGCGGGGTCTGTTCCGGTCGCCAGACGAACCATCCACCGACCGGGCCCCTGATCTCGACGGCGTCACCGATCTCGATCTCATCGACCAGGAAGGGAGACACCTCGCCATCCGGAAGACGATCGACCGCGAGCTCGATCTCGTCACCCGCACCGACGCTCGCGACCGAATACGAACGCACCGCCTGATAGCCGTCGGGCGCGCTGAGTCGGACGTCGACATGCTGCCCGGCCGCGTTCCCCGGCCAGCCGGGCACGGCGAAGGTCAGGCTCCGTGCAGAGGATGTGAGAGCACGCGCTCGCACGAGACGCCCGGTGAACCAGCTGTTGCTCGTGCTGATCACGCGTATCGCTCTTCCCGCCAGGGGTCGCCGTGAGCGTTGTAGCCGTTCTCTTCCCAGAAGCCGAGGTTGTCGTCCTCCTGCAGCACGAGCCCTCGCACCCATTTCGCGCTCTTCCAGAAGTACAGGTGCGGCACGAGGAGACGAGCCGGTCCGCCGTGCTCCGGATCAAGCGCGTCGCCGTCGTATTCGTAAGCGACCCATGCGCGTCCGCCCAGTACCTCGGCCAGCGGAAGGTTCGTCGTGTACCCGCCGAACGAATGCGCCATGACGAAGTCGACGTCGGTCTCGACATCGGCGAAAAGAGTGTCGAGAGAGACGCCCTTCCAGCTGGTTCCCAGCTTCGACCAGGTGGTCACACAGTGGATGTCGACCGTGATGTCCTCCGCGGGCAGGGCCAGGAACTGCTCCCACGTCCACCGATGCGTCTGCCCGCGCTCCGTATGGATGAAGAATTCCCAATCGGCCGTGTCGACAGCTGGTGTGGGGCCGGCGGAAAGCACCGGAAAGGAGTCGGTCAGGTGCTGCCCCGGCGGAAGCGCGGAATCGGCGTCGCGGTGGCGACCTCGGAAGACTGCCATGATCTCTCTTTCGACCGGTCGGTGTGCGGAAGCTGTTCGGTTATGCCTCGCACCCTACGCGATCCTGCGGCACCCGTGTGCTTACATGAGAAGCCATGAAGAGACGCGGATTCGACCACACCGGGGCACCGCTCTCGCTGTCCGTGGTGATCCCGGTCAAAGACGATGCCGAGCACCTTCGCGCATGTCTCGCCGCCCTCAGCAGGCAGACCCGCGTCCCCGACGAGATCATCATGGTCGACAACGGCTCGAGCGACGGGTCGGCGGCGGTTGCGCAGAGCTTCGGTGCCACCGTCGTGCCGTGCGCGCAGCCCGGCGTGCCGGCGGCGAGCGCCCGCGGGTACGACGCCGCCACGGGTGATGTCATCCTGCGGCTCGACGCCGACTGCGTCCCCGGCGACGGATGGGTCGAGATGGTGGAGCGTGCTTTCGCGCAGCATCCACACGTCTCCGTCTATACGGGAGGCGCCCGTTTCATCGACGGCCCTCCCGCCCTGCGCGCCCCGCTCGCCACCGTGTATCTGGGCTCCTACGCTCTGGTCTGCGCGACGACCCTCGGCCACCTGCCGGTCTTCGGCTCGAACCTGGCGTTCCGGCGCTCTGCGTGGCTCGACGTCCGATCGCGGGTGCACAGTGACGACCCTGAACTGCACGACGACCTCGATCTCGCCTTTCACCTCGGCGAGCGCCACAGCATCCGACTTCTCCCGCACACGCAGATGGGCATCTCGATGCGGCCGTTCATGGACGGGAGCGCGTTCGCCCGTCGGGTTCTCCGCGGCTTCCGCACCGTGATCGTGCATTGGCCGCAGGACTTCCCTCCGGTGCGGTGGGTGCGACTCGCACTGCGTCGCCTTCTCCACCGTCTCGGCGTGCCCACTCCGGCAGCGGTGCGACGGTGAACGTCGCTCTGATCGGACCGGCGTCGCCGCCCGACCTGCATGTGATGACGTTCAACGTCCGCCGACGACTGGAGCGACTGGCGTGGCGGTCGTCAGACCGGTGGAGCGTGCGTCGACCACGTCTCGCGGCCTTGCTTCGCACCGAGCGTCCGACCGTGCTGGGGGTGCAGGAGGCGCTGCCGGATCAGGCGTCGGACGTCCTCGAAGCGCTCGGCAGCTCCTACAGATACGTCGGTCACGGACGGCAACCGGGCCCGAGGGGCGAGGGGTGCCCCGTCTACTACGACACCGAGCACCTCGAGTTGCGTGACTGGCGCCAGGTACCGCTCTCCGAGCGTCCGGATGAGCCGGGATCGACGTCGTGGGGCAGCGTTTTCCCCCGCATCTACGTGCGCGCGACGTTTCGAGACCGTGCGACGTCGGCCGAATGGGTGATCGTCAACACTCACCTCGACGCTTTCTCTCCACGCGCACGGCTGCGGGGCGCCCAGGCGCTGCACCTACTCGTCACGACGGAATCGCTGCCCGCCGTGGTTCTCGGTGACCTCAACGCCGGACCGAGCGCGCCGCCCTGGGACGCGTTGCGGTTCGACGGCCGGCTCGCCGATGCGTGGACGATCGCCGACACCCGACTTACCCCACAGTGGGCCACCTACGGCCGATACCGTGAGCCCCGCCCCGGTCGCCGCATCGACGGCATCCTCGTGACCTCCGAGCTGGAGGTGAGCGCCATCGGGATCAACGCCGCTCGTTTCGGCGGCGGCTGGCCGTCGGATCACCTGCCCGTGCAGGCCGTGCTCCGCATCCCCGCACCCGCCGCCCCTGTATCCGCACCCGCATCCGCACCCGCGCCTGACGAGGAGCTATGAAAGAGAACTTCCTGCGCCCGCCGCACGGCCTCGCCGATTACGCGGCGGATGCTCTGCGCCTCGTCGGTGTGCTCTGCGTCGTCGCCGCGGCAATCTGGTCGACTCCCACGGATGCCGGCATCCTCGCTCTCGCCCTGCCCGCACTCATGCTCCCCCGGATGCTGGGGATGCGGGCCTGGACCGACATCACGGTGTGCGCGACCGTGTTGGTCGCCGCCGGCAGTAACGTCCTCGACCTCTATCGCATGGTGACGGGCTGGGATCTCGTCGTGCACTTCGTGTGCACGGGGGTGATCGCCGCCACCGGGTACGTGCTCCTCGCGCGAGTGCGAGTCGTGCCTGCTCAGGATGCCGCGGGCTACACGAGACGCACCGCGATCGTGATCTGCACCCTGCTGGGCCTCGCTGCCAGCGCAGTCTGGGAGATGATCGAGTGGACCGGACGAACCTTCATCACCGCCGAGATCTTCGTCACTTACCAGGACACCATCGCCGACATGGCCGTGGGCGGTGTGGGAGCTCTGCTGGCGGGCGTGGTCGTCGCCCACTTCCCGCTCGAACGTCCCGGCGCCCGGGCCTGAGGCTCGGCACATCGCCCACGAAAGCGCAAGGGTGCAGACGCCTCGGCCACCGGGTGGTGGACTGAACGCATCGTGAGCTTCACGTCAGCGAAAGGAACCGAGATGACTGACACCTCCCCTGTGCCTTCCACCCCCGGCGAGCAGCCCACCGGCCCGGAGCCGACCGACCCCGGCCAGACCCCTCCCGGCCCCGCCGTGCCGTCACCCGCCCAACCCTCGCCCGCCTTCCCGGACGAGCCCTCGCCGATGCACCCGAACGAGCCACTCGCTCCCACCCCGGACGAGCCGGCGCCCCCGCACCCTGCCGAACCGCTGGCTCCCAACCCCGCGGAGCCCACTGTTCCCAGCCCGGAAGAGCCGCTCTTCCCCGGGGCGACCGCTCTGGCCTGATCTTCAGAGGACTGCCTCTCGCGCCGATGGCGTGAGAGGCAGTCTTTCTTGTGCGCGGCCGTTGCTCGAGCTCCGGGCAGAACTGCGGGCTGATCTACAGATTCTCGGTTTGTCCTCTCAGTAGACTGATTCCGCGCGGGAGTGGTGGAATTGGCAGACACGCAGGATTTAGGTTCCTGTGCCCCAGGGCGTGTGGGTTCAAGTCCCACCTTCCGCACGAGAGACGATGGTGCGGTCCGAAGGGCCGCGGTCGCATCCTCTCCATAGACCGCCGACCAAAAACACCGACGGGAATCCCAGTGCTCGAAACGCTGCTGCACGCCCCCACCGCCCTCATTCCCTGGCTCGACCCCGAGACGATCATCCGCGGGGCGGGTCCTTGGGCGCTTCTCGTGGTCTGCTTCATCGTCTTCGCCGAAACCGGCCTCCTCGTGGGCTTCCTCCTTCCCGGCGACACGCTGCTGGTCATCGCCGGGCTGCTGTCGCACCCGCTCGCCGGTTCCGCGCAGGGCATCTTCGGCATCAACGTGTGGATCGTCGCGCTCCTCATCGCCTTCGCGGCCTTCGTCGGCGGCGAGGTCGGCTACCTCATCGGCCACAAGGGCGGACCGGCAATCTTCGAGCGCAAGGAGTCCGGCCTCTTCAGCAAGAAGAACGTCGAGCGCACCAACGCCTTCTTCGAGCGGTTCGGCGGCATCACCGTGATCCTCGCCCGCTTCGTCCCCATCGTCCGCACCTTCGCACCGGTCGCGGCCGGGGTCGGACACATGCCGTGGCGCAAGTACACGCTCTACAACCTCATCGGCGCCATGCTCTGGGGCTTCGGTCTCACGATGCTCGGCTACGCGATCGGGTTCATCCCGCCGATCAAGTGGTTCGTGACGGAGTACATCGACTTGATCCTGCTCGCCGCGGTCGGCGGTACGGCGCTGATCACGCTGTGGCACTACCTCTCCGAGCGTCACAAGGCCAAGAAGGCCGCAGCGTCCGGTGAGGACGTCGTGACGGATGCCGTCGAGGCCGAAGAGCTCGCCCTCGACCGCGAGGTCTTCGAGCGTGCACCCGACTTCGACGGAGACGGCAAGCACTGAGGCTCACCGGCCGCGCAGCACTCAGCCGGTCTTCTTCGCCGGCTTCTTGTCCTTCGTGGACTTCTCGCCGGAACGCTTCTCCTTCGACCGCGCGACGCTCTCACGCAGCGCCTCCATGAGGTCGATGACCTCGCCGCCGCCCTTGGCGGCAGCATCCGCCTCGCCGAAGGCGTCTTCGATCTCGAAGCCCTCGCCCGCCTCGATCTTCGCGTCGATGAGGGTGCGGAGTTCCTTCTGGTACTCGTCGACGAACTCTTCCGGATCGAAGTCGGTCGAATAGCTGTCGACGAGGGATGCCGACATCTCGAGCTCTTTCTTGGAGATGCGCACGTCTTCGTCCAGCGCGGGGAACGCCGCCTCTCGCACCTCGTCGGCCCACAGCAGCGTCTGCAGGACCAACACCTTGCCGCGGACGCGGAGCGCGGCGAGTCGGGTCTTCTGCCGCAGGGTGAACCGGACGATCGCGGTGCGATCGCTCTGCTCGAGCGTCTTTCGCAGCAGCACGTAGGCCTTGGGCGACTTCGAGTCCGGTTCCAGGTAGTACGGCTTGTCGAGCGTGAGCAGATCCACCTGATCGGAGGGCACGAACTCGACGACGTCGATCTCGCGACTCTTCTCGGACGGCAGAGCGGCGAGGTCGTCTTTGGTGAGAACGACGGTCTGCCCCCCTTCGACGTACGCCCGGTCGATGTCGGCGTACGCGACGGTCTCGCCGCACACCTCGCACGTGCGCTGGTAGCGGATGCGACCGCCGTCTTTCTCATGCACCTGATGCAGCGGCACGTCGTGGTCTTCGGTGGCGGAGTACACCTTCACCGGGACGTTCACGAGTCCGAACGTCACCGCGCCCTTCCAGATCGTTCTCATGACCTCAGTAGACACCAGCCACACCCGCCACGGCCAGCCCCTTGACTACGCTGGCTGCATGGTCGGAGAAGCGCAGGTCGTGCAGGTCGACGGCCGTCGGCTCCGCGTGACGAACCTGGACAAGGTCGTCTATCCCGAATCCGGAACCACCAAGGGCGAGATCATCGCCTACTACTCCACGATCGCGCCGCTTCTGCTCCCGCTCGTCGACGGTCGGCCGGTCACCCGCAAGCGATGGGTGGACGGTGTCGGACCGGCGGATGCTCCGGCAGACGCCTTCTTCGCCAAGCAGCTCGAACCCGGCGCCCCGGAGTGGATTCCGCGACAGGCGATCCAGCACTCGGACGGGCCGAAGGAGTATCCGCTCGTCGAAGACGTGCCGACCCTAGTCTGGCTCGCGCAAGTGGCCGCGATCGAGCTGCACGTGCCGCAGTGGCGGTTCGCCCCCGACGGGTTGCCCGGACGACCGGATCGCCTCGTGCTCGATCTCGACCCGGGCCCAGGAGTCGGACTCGCGCAGTGCGCGGAAGCCGCCCGCATCGCCCGCGGAATCCTCACCGACATGGGGTTGGACCCGCGCCCCGTCACCAGCGGCAGCAAGGGCATCCACCTCTACGCCGCGCTTCCCGGCGAGCAGACGAGCGACGAGATATCCGCCGTGGTGAAAGAACTCGCCAGGCTCATCGAGAACGATCATCCCGACCTCGCGACCAGCGTCATGACCAAGGCTGTGCGCGGCGGCAAGGTGTTCCTCGACTGGAGCCAGAACAACGGCAAGAAGACCACCATCTCGCCGTACTCCCTCCGCGGCCGGGCACGCCCGTGGGTCGCCGCGCCCCGCACGTGGGACGAGCTCGACGATCCCGACCTCGCCCAGCTCGACATCGACGAGGTGGTCGCGCGCGCCGCAGCGGGCATCGATCCGCTTTCCGACCTTCGGCCCGACGGGCCGGCCCTCCCTCGGGAGGCATCCGGGCCGCCGACCGCAACGGAGCCCACGCCGCCGGCTTCGGCGCGACGCGCTTCCCGGTACGCGCGCAGCGCTCCGGCAGCAGCATCCGAGGTCTCCGCCGCGACGCTCGCCCCCATGCTCGCCGAGAACGGCACGCCTGCGCTGGCACGGACGCTGAGCGACCCGTCGTGGGCGGAGGTCAAGTGGGACGGCATTCGGGCGATCGGCACCTGGTCGGACCAGCGGATGCTGCTGCACGCGCGCCGCGGCACCGACATCACCGCGCGCTACCCGGAGCTCACGGCCGACGGTGCGCCGTTCTTCCCCGTCGCGGATGCCGTCGTCGACGGGGAGATCGTCGCCTTCGATGCGAAGGGTCGGCCGAGTTTCTCTCTGCTGCAGAACCGGATGCACCTCACCCGTCCGCGCGAGATCGAGCGCGAGGTCGTGCGCACGCCGATCGTGTACATGCTCTTCGATCTTCTTCGCCTCGACGGGCACGACCTGACGGCCATGCCCCTGCGGGAGCGGCGGACCCTGCTGGAGGATCTGGTCGCCGACGTCGACGCGCCGGTGCAGGTTCCGCCCGTCTTCGACGACGTGGACGCGGCGCTCGCGACCAGCGAGCAGTTCGGTCTCGAGGGTGTCGTCGTCAAAGACCCGGACTCTCGGTACCGCTCCGGCCAGCGCTCCCCGCACTGGCTCAAGCTCAAACACACCCGGATGCAGGAGGCGGTGATCGTCGGCATCCGCCCCGGCAAGGGCGATCGGCAGAGCACGCTCGGCTCTCTCCTGCTCGCAGTGCCGGAGGGCTCACCGAACCAGGGCGCGCTGCGCTACATCGGTCGGGTCGGCTCGGGTTTCACCGACCGCATTCTCCGCGACCTGCTCACGCGCCTCGAGCCGCTCCGGGTGACGTCGGCACCCCTGGCCGGGGTGCCCGCGCCGGATGCATCCGACGCCCTGTGGGTGCGACCGGAGCTCGTCGGCGAGGTCGAGTTCGCGAACTGGACGCCGAACGGCATCCTCCGCCACGCACGCTGGCGGGGACTGCGCCCGGACAAGAGTCCGGATGAGATCGTCGTGGAGCCCTGACCACTTCTCCGACGAGTCTCAGGCGTGACGCGGTGCGCAGTCCGACCGCTCGGCCGGTTCGATCTGAAAGGTCGAGTGAGCCACGTCGAAGTGGTCGGCAAGGCAGGCCTGCATGTCGGAGAGCAGCCTGGCCGATCGCCCGTCGGCCAGCGCCCGAGGGTCGACGCTCACGTGCGCCGTGAAGACGGGTGCCCCACGCGTCAGCTGCCACACGTGCACGTCGTGGACTCCGGTCACGCCCTCGTACGCGAGCAGATGCGTGCGGATCTCGCTGACGGCGGTGCCTTTCGGCGCGGACTCGGCGAGGACCGAGAACACCTCCCGGAGCAGCACGATCGCTCGCGGGATGATCATGGCGGCGATGACCAGCGACGCCACGGCATCCGCCGGCATCCATCCGGTCAGCAGGATGACCACCGCCGCGACGATGACGGCCACTGACCCGAGCAGGTCGCCCATCACCTCGAGGTAGGCTCCGCGCACGTTGATGCTGGTGCGCTGCGCACGGCTCAACAACCACAGGGACACGGCGTTGGCGAGCAGACCCGCCACGGCCACGATGAGCATGAGGCCACCTTGGACCTCGACGCCCTGCGGGGAGATGAGGCGAGTGACACCTTCGTAGGCGACCCAGCCGGCGAGTGCGATCAGGATCACGGCGTTGATGAGCGCACCGAAGACCTCGGCACGCTGATACCCGAAGGTGCGGCGGTCATCGGCCGGGCGGGCGGCGACGGATGCCGCGACGAGAGCGATCACCAGCGCGGAGGCATCGGTGAACATGTGCGCCGCATCCGCCAACAGGGCGAGCGACCCGGTGAGCAGTGCGCCGATGACCTGCACGACCATGACGGAGGCCGTGAGCGACAGCGAGATCGCCAGCAGGCGCCTGCTGTTTGCGGAACGGATGCCGCCGGCGGCGGGCGCGTGATCGTGCATGTCACCAGGCTAGACGGGACCAAGGCCCATGCAGGCGGGTTCGCCCTAGTCGGGAAGGGTAACGAGAATCAGAGTCAGCACGGGGTCAGGCGTGCGAACGCGAATAACTGAGCACCACGCAGCCATTGTCGAAGGATCGGACGCCCTCCAGCGCGACGTGCGTCGGCGCGAAGCCGTGCCGCGTCATCGGGATACCTTCGCCGACGATCACGGGATACTTCTTGACGATCAACCGGTCGATCTCGTCGAGCAGGACACCCGCGAGTTGCGCCCCGCCGGCGAGGTAGATGCCGAGGCCGTCTTCGGCCTTCAGCTCTCGCACACGAGCGATCGGGTCGGTACGCACCATCTCGACGTTGGGCTCGCGCGGATCGTCCAACGACGTGGTGAAGACGATCGTCCGGAGGTGCGAGTAGGGGTCCGTGATCCCGAACTGCAGCGCCGGTTCGTACGTGCGGCGCCCCATGAGCACGGTGTCGAAGCGCGTGAGGGGTGCCGCAGCGGCTCCGCGCGCCGCACGCACATGCGCCGGTTGAGCATCTCGGAGTTCCGAGCCCATGAAGGCCTCGAACTCGGGCGTGAGCCGATAGAAGTCGACCTCGTCCGCGGGCCCGGCGATGAACCCATCGAGGGTTGCTCCGATGTAGTACGTCAGTTCTCGCATGAAGCGACAGTAACCACTACGCCTGTTCTACGTCAAGCGTAGTGATTGAGAAGAGGTCAGTCAAAGAGTCTCGAGCAAGGGCACCAGCGCCGCGAAGGCGCGCGCTCTGTGAGACTGCGCCTGCTTCTCCTCTGCGGTGAACTCGCCCACGGTGCGGTCTGCCCCGGTCGGCTGGCCGTCCGGCACGAAGATCGGGTCGTACCCGAAGCCCCCACCTCCGGATGCCGAATGCGCGAGACGCCCCGGCCACTCACCCACGACGACCTCCTCGCGCCCCTCCGGTGTCACCAGCGCGATCGTCGACGTGAAGTGCGCGGCCCGATGCGGGTCTGCGACGTCGCGCAGCTGATCGAGCAGCAACTCGAGGTTGGCGGCAGCATCCTTCTTCTGACCCGCCCAGTACGCCGAGAAGACGCCGGGCGATCCGCCGAGCACGTCGACGCAGATCCCGGAATCGTCGGCGAGAGCCGCGAGCCCGGTGTGGGCGGCTGCGGCACGCGCCTTGATGAGCGCGTTCTCGGCGAACGTCACGCCGTCTTCGACCGGCTCCGGACCGTCGTAGCCCACGACCTCGAGGTCTGGGCGGGTCAGCGCGACGATCTGCTGGAACTCCGCGACCTTGTGCGGGTTGTGCGTGGCAAGGACGATCCGCACGTCACTCCCCTGCCGACGCGGCCAGAGCGGCGAGCTGCGTCTCCTTGAGATCGGCGCAACCGGCGAGGCCGAGTTCGAGCAGCTCGTCGAGCTCGCGCTTGTCGAAGGGAGCTCCCTCGGCGGTTCCCTGCACCTCGACGAACAGGCCGCGACCGGTGACGACGATGTTCATGTCGGTCTCGGCGCGAACGTCTTCGACGTATGCGAGATCGAGCATGGGTTCGCCGTCGATGATTCCCACCGACACGGCAGCGACGGAATCGAGCAACGGCGTGGAGTTCTTGGCGATGAACTTCTTCGCGCGGCCCCACTCGATGGCGTCAGCGAGAGCGACGTACGCGCCGGTGATCGCGGCGGTACGGGTGCCTCCATCAGCCTGCAGCACGTCGCAGTCGATCACGATCGTGTTCTCGCCGAGCGCCTTCGTATCGACGACAGCACGCAGTGCACGACCGATCAGTCGGGAGATCTCGTGTGTCCGCCCGCCGATGCGCCCCTTGACGCTCTCGCGGTCGTTGCGGCTGTTCGTCGCGCGAGGCAGCATCGAGTACTCCGCGGTCACCCACCCCTTGCCCTTGCCGGTCAGCCAGCGCGGAACGCCGTTCGTGAAGGATGCCGTGCACAGCACCTTCGTCCCGCCGAAGCTGATCAGCGCGGATCCTTCCGCGTGCGAGCTCCAGCCGCGCTCGATGGTGATCTCGCGGAGCTGGTCGGTGGCGCGGCCGTCGGCGCGGACGATGTCGGTCATGTGCTTCTTTCGGTTCGGAGTGATCGAATCGACTCAGCGCGACTCGGAGACAGAGACAGGCAGGGTGACGGCGCCGGTCTGAACCAGCTGCACGTCGCGGACCTCACGGCCCATCAAGCGGTTCGCCAGCGCGGTGAACTCGTCGGCGGAGACGCCGGTGGCCTCATAGACGTAGGTGGCCGTGGCGTCGGGCGATGCGAGCAGGCCGCCGCGTACCAGCTGACGGTAGACGTCGCCGGCGGTCTCGTCGTCGCTGGAGACGAGGGAGACGCCCTCGCCCATCACGTAGCTGATGGCACCGCGGAGGAACGGATAGTGGGTGCAGCCCAGCACGAGGGTGTCGACATCGGCGGCGCGCAGCGGCGCGAGATACTCCTCGGCGACGGCGAGCACCTCGGGAGTGCCGGTGATCCCGGCTTCCACGAACTCGACGAAACGGGGGGCGGCGGCCGTGAACACCTGCAGACGCTCATTCACTTCGAGCATGTCCTGGTAGGCACGTGACGCGATGGTCCCGACGGTGCCGATCACTCCCACGCGACCGTTGCGCGTGGTGGACACCGCACGACGAACGGCAGGACCGATCACCTCGACGACCGGAATGTCGTAACGCTCGCGTGCGTCACGGAGCATGGCAGCGGATGCCGTGTTGCAGGCGATCACGAGCATCTTGACGCCCTGATCGACGAGCGCGTCCAGCACCTCGAGGGAATAGCGTCGAACGTCGGCGATCGGCTTCGGTCCGTACGGGGAGTGCGCCGTGTCGCCGATGTAGACGAACGACTCGCGGGGCAGCTGGGCGCGGATGGCCCTGGCAACAGTGAGCCCGCCGACACCCGAGTCGAAGATTCCGATCGGCGCGTCATTCATGACTCCCCAGCCTACCTGCGAGAGCCCATGGCCGCGCTCAGGAACCCACCGCGGCCGCCTCACTAAACTGAGCGCATGACCACGTCGACGGCGCTGCTCACCGATCGTTACGAGCTCACGATGCTCGCCGCCTCCCTGCGAGACGGGACGGCCTTCCGGCCCAGCGTCTTCGAACTCTTCTCCCGGAGGCTCTCGGGCGGCCGTCGTTTCGGGGTCGTCGCCGGAACCGGGCGCCTGCTCGGCCTGCTGCGCGACTTCCACTTCGGCGAGGAGGAACTGCGCTTCCTTCGCGACGAGGAAGTGGTGGATGCCGCCACCCTGAAGTTCCTCGAGGACTACCGATTCACCGGGTCGATCCGGGGCTACCGTGAGGGCGAGCTCTACTTCCCCGGCTCGCCGATCCTCACCGTCGAGGGAACGTTCGCCGATGCCGTCGTGCTCGAGACCCTCGCCCTGAGCGTGCTCAACCACGACTCCGCCGTCGCCACCGCCGCCTCCCGCATGAGCATCGCGGCCGGTGAGCGTCCACTGGCCGAGATGGGCTCGCGCCGTGCCGCCGAGCGCTCCGCCGTCGCCGCGGCCCGCGCCGCGTACATCGCCGGGTTCCGCGCGACCAGCAACCTCGAAGCGGGTCGGAGGTGGGGAATCCCGACCATGGGCACCGCCGCGCACTCGTGGACGCTGCTCCACGACACCGAGGAAGACGCCTTCCGCGCTCAGGTCGCCAGCATGGGCACGGACACCACGCTTCTCGTCGACACCTACGACATCCGCACCGGCGTCGAGACCGCGATCCGTGTGGCCGGTACCAGCCTGGGCGGAGTCCGACTCGACTCCGGCGACCTGCCGATCGTCGCCGGCGAGGTGCGCGCGCAGCTGGACGAATTGGGCGCGACGACGACGCGCATCACCGTCACCAGTGACCTCGACGAGTATGCGATCGCCGCTCTCGCCGCATCGCCCGTCGACGGCTACGGGGTGGGGACCTCCGTGGTCACCGGATCGGGCTATCCCACCGCGAGCATGGTCTACAAACTGGTCGCCAGGCAGGATGCCGAGGGGGCCTGGATCGGCGTCGCCAAGGCGTCGACCGACAAGGCGTCTTTCGGCGGACGCAAAGCGGCTTTCCGGACGTTGGTCGACGGCGTCGCCACCGCAGAGACCGTCGTCGTCTCGGACGGGTTCGAAGAGCTGGACACGCCGAGCGAGCACCCCGACGGACGTCCCCTGCAGGTGACGTTCGTGGATGAGGGTGAGATCGACACCGCCCATGAAGGTGCCGCTGCGACCGCCGCGGCGCGCGAACATCACCTCCGCGTACGTGAGGAACTGCCCGTGCGCGCCCTCGCGCTCAGCAAGTCCGACCCGGCGATCCCGACGGTGTACACCGAGGCACGCTGAACACCTTGATGAGCCCGGTGGCTCGCGGAAAGACCCTGTGGCCACTCAGCCCAGAGGTCAGCCGACCATCGTCTCGTAGATCTCTTTGCACGTGGGGCAGATGGGGAACTTCTCCGGGTCGCGGCCCGGCGTCCACTTCTTACCGCACAGCGCGCGCACCGGCTTGCCGGTGATCGCCGATTCGAGGATCTTGTCCTTCTTCACATAATGCGAGAATCGCTCATGGTCGCCCGGCTCGAGATTCTCCTCGCGGAGAAGCTCCTCCAGTTCGCGATCAAGCGTTGCCACGCCGCCCTGATCGGGGCTGTCCAGCGGAGTACTCATCCCGTGAGTCTAGCCGCGTCGGTGCGCCGAGGGGCGGTCGTCATGCGGTCTCGACGAACTCCATGAGACGCTCTCCGCTGCGTTCGAAGACACGCCCGCCGATGATCGCGCCGACGACGAGCACCACGAGCCCCGTGCCCAGCCCCACCCAGAAAGCGAGTGGTGCGAACGACGATCCCTCGATGATCGACGCACCGAACAACCAGATGGTCGGCGCACTGAGCATGATGGCGCCGAGGAAGGCGGCAGCCGGGCCGTACATGCCCCGCGATGACGGGCGCTGCGGCTGCTGGAACGGGCTGTCGCCGGGTCGCGAGACCGCATAGGGCGCCATCACGGAGACGATGCTGGAGATGCCGAGCGCCGAGAACAGCAGGCTGGCCGCGAGACCGGTGAGCGGCATCAGCAGACGCCAGTCCCCGATGAGCAGCAGAGTCAGAGGCACGGAGATCGCGAGCACCGGGATCGAGACCAGCAGAACCGGAACCAGTCGCCCGAGCCGATCGGGGATTCCGCGCACGCCGCTTGCGACGTGCGTCCACAACGCCGTCGAGTCATAGGCCACGTCATTGTGCGGGAGCCAGCCGAAGAAGAGAGCCATGACCGGCACGGGGACCAGCACCGCGATCTCGAAGGGCACCCCCGCGACGACCAGCGGGAGGACGGAGAGCACGCCCGCGACCGGCACCACGATCATGTTCATGATGTAGCGGCGATCCCGCAGCCAATACACCAGGCTCCGCGCCGCGATCGCGCCGAACGCGTTCGACGGGAGGAGCCCGAACCAGCCGAGGCCGGTTCGCTCGCGGGCGGCGACAGGCCGCTCCGTCGTGGTGAGCAGGCGGCGTACGAGCCAGGCCCAGAGGATCCAGAGAGCACCCAGCGTGACCACGGCGACGATCCCGCTGGCCCAGGCCAGGGACATGTCGTCGGCGGCGATCGCGAAGAGGAAACCGGGAGACGCGGCCAGCGGCGTGAACCCGACCGTGGTGGTCATGGCTGCCAGCGATGCCGGGACGTGCCCATCCCACCGCAGCGACGCGAAGAAGACCGCGACGGGGAAAGCGATCACGATGAGGGCGAGGGCGAAGAGGGCGGTCAGTTCCCGGGAACGCCGTTCGGGCAGGATCAGGGCATTGATGGCCATGCCTACGCGCGCCACCAGAATCGTCGTCACCACGCCCACCGCCGTCGCCAGCACAGCGAGAGGCGCCGGCGCTCCGAGCTCGATCGCGACGACGCAGACACTCATGTAGACCGCCAGCAGCGCAAGACTCGGAACGCTGACGAGGGCTGCCACGGCGAGCACCCACGGCATCCGCCGCTCGTCGACCCCGAAGACCGCGAACCGTCGGGGATCGAGCTGGTCGGCCGCGCCCACGAGGATCGGGCCCACCAGGAAGCCCAGGAGGAGAGCAGCCCCTCCCAGCACCGTGACGGCTCGCGCCACGGGAACCGGAGCGGACGCGAGGCTGAGCACGGCGAGGCAGACGACGACGGTGACAGCAGCGACCGCGGCGAACGCGAGCAGGGTCCGCATCCGACGCTCGCCGCGCAGCGATCCGACGAGGAGCGCGAACCTCAGGCGGAGAACGTGTGCAACCACTCGAGACCCTCCACCTCACCGCTGGAACCGGCGAGCTCGACGAAACGAGCCTCGAGCGTCTGTCCTGCGCGCACTTCGTCGATCGTGCCCTCGGCGAGCACTTCGCCGCCGACGATGATCGCGACGCGCGAGCAGACCCGCTCCACGAGGTCCATCCCGTGGCTGGACAGGATCACCGTTCCACCGTGGGAGACATAAGCCCGCAGGATGTCGAGGATGACCGCCGACGACACCGGATCGACGGATTCGAACGGCTCGTCCAGCACGAGAACCCGCGGTGAGTGGATCATGGCACCCGCGAGCATGATCTTCTTCGTCATACCGGCCGAGTAGTCGGAGACGACGCGACTGAGCGCGTCACCGAGATCGAAAGCCCGGGCGAGATCCGCCGCGCGCTTCTCGATCACGTCGGCCGCGAGGCCGCGGAGCAGTCCGTAGTAGTAGAGCAGCTGGCGTCCCGTCAGCCTGTCGAATGTACGCAGTCGATCAGGCAGCACGCCCATGACCCGCTTCGCCGCGTGCGGCTGCTTCGCCTGATCGATGCCACAGATGACGACGCTTCCCTCATCCGCGCGCAGAAGGCCCGCAACGATCGACAGCGTGGTCGTCTTTCCTGCACCGTTGGGCCCGACGATGCCGTAGAAGGAACCGGCCGGGACCGTCAGGTCGATGCCGTCGACGGCACGGTTGTCGCCGAACTGCTTGACCAGACCACGGATGCTGATCGCTTCCGTCGCGGACGCCTCACCGACCTCGCCATCGTTCGCGGATGCCGCGTCGCCGGAATCCGCGACGGGGGTCACCACCTCGACGGAGTCGGCATCGTCGTCCGCGGGCTGATCCTCGGCGGAGGGTTCCTCCGCGACGGGCTCGTCGACGGCGGGCTCCTCGACCGGCGGCTCGTCGACGATCGGCTCCTCGACGACGGGCTCCTCGACGACGGGCTCCTCGACGACGGGCTCCTCGACGACAGGTTCCTCGACCGGCGGGAGCTCGACCGCTGGTTCCTCGACAGTGGGTTCCTCAACCGCGGGTTCCTCGACGATCGGCTGCTCCGTCTCCCGCGCCGGGTTGGATGCCGTCATCTCCTCGAGAGCGGCGCTCTCTGCCGCCGCATTCTCGGCGGCTGCCGCCTCTGCAGCTGCCGCCTCTGCAGCTGCCGCCTTCTCCGTCGCAGCCTTCGCCGCCGCAGCCTTCGCCGCCGCAGCCTTCGCGGCAGTCGTCTTCGCGGCGGTCGTCTTCGCGGAAGTCGAGCGCGCCGACGCTTTGGCGGCGGCGGCTTTCGCGGCTGCGGTCCTGGCGGCGGCCGTCTTCGCGGCGGGAGCTTTACGGGCGCCTGCAGCGGAGGCCTTCGCCCCGGTCGCCCGCGCCGCGGTGTTCTTCGCGGCCGCCGCGCGGGCCGTTGCCGTGGTGCGTGCCGCGGAAATCTGCGGGTTCGTGCGATCGGCAGGATCGATGACCATCTTCACCGTCGGCTCGATGATGACCTCGCCACTCGGTGCCGCGCTCTCTGCGGCAGTCTTCTGACGTGTCGAAGCGGGCGTCGCCGCCGCCTTCTTCGCCGCCGGAGCGCGCTTCGCCGTCGTCTTCTTGGCTGCCGTCCGAGGAATCGAGGTCTTCGCGGACGCGGCCGGACGCGAGGTCGTCGCCTTCACTGAGGGGGTTGGGGAATCGTCCACCTGGTCGGTGCGGTCGTCAGGGGAGGAAGTCACGGTCCTACGGTATCAATGGGTGGCCGTTCACCACGGCTCCGTCGCAACAATCCGCCGTCAGATATTCGTTCCCATCGGGAGGATCCGCATGATGGGCCGACCCTGAGTGTTCGGTGTGTACTCGGTCACGAAATGACAACAGGGTCGCCCTCGCCTAAGGTTTCCCCGACGAAATCGGTAGCATTGAACCGGCACGACGAGGTGTCTGATCGGTTAACCGATCGTGAACACAACTTCCTTTAGGAGCACTCGTGACTCTTCAGACCGTCATCCTCGCAGCAGGCATGGGCTCGCGCCTGGGCCGGGCGCTGCCGAAACCGCTCACCGAGCTCAGCGACGGCCGCACGATCATGGGCCAGCAGCACGACAACATCCGGGCCGCTTTCGGCTCGGCCGCACGCATCACCACGGTGGTGGGCTACCGCGCCGAGACCATCATCGAAGCCTTCCCAACGGTCAACTACGTCCACAACGAGCGCTACGACGAGACCAATACGTCGAAGAGCCTGTTGCGTGCTCTCGGCGCGACCGGCCGCGGCGGGGTCCTCTGGATGAACGGCGACGTCGTCTTCGACCCGATGATCCTGGGCCGTGCACTCGACTACATCGAGCGTGACCAGTCCTTCGTCACCGTGAACACCTCCAAGGTGAGCGACGAAGAGGTGAAATACACCGTCACGGCGGAGGGCTTCA
This sequence comes from Microbacterium sp. CGR2, assembly GCF_003626735.1. Taxonomy (NCBI): domain Bacteria; kingdom Bacillati; phylum Actinomycetota; class Actinomycetes; order Micrococcales; family Microbacteriaceae; genus Microbacterium; species Microbacterium sp. CGR2. The sequence continues at coordinate 94,444 of NZ_RBHX01000002.1, forward strand.
TCAACGAACTGTCCAAGACCGTCAAGGGCGGCCTCGGCGAGGCCGTCGGCATCAACTACATCTCCGCCGCGCACAAGAAGGCGTTCATGCGCCAGCTGCAGCGCGTCGAAGACCAGGACTACTTCGAGCGCGGACTCGAGCTCGCGATCGCCGAAGACGGCCTTCTGCTCGAGCCCATGGACGTCTCCGACCTCTACGCCGTCGAGGTCGACTTCGCCGAAGACCTTGAGCGGGCGAATCTCTTCGTCTGATCCACTGCGCGAAAGCCCGGTTCCCTCCCAGGAACCGGGCTTTCGGCTTTTTCGCGGTCAGGCTTCGTAGGATCGGGGCATGGAGCCAAAGGTGCACAAGATCCACTCCCTGCCGAACGACTCCCCCTGGGACAAGGGTGTGCCTCCGGCCGGGTCGGCCGAGCATCCGCTGGTCGTCCGTGGTCTCGACCGCGTGCTCTCGATTCAGCGCCCGCTCGTGCTCGCCCACATCCGCAGCATCCGTCTGCGCAACCCCCACGCGACGCCGACGGAGATCATCCGGATTCTCGAACGGCGCTACCTCGCAGCCGTCACCACAGGAGGAGCCGCCGTCGGGGCGACAGCCGTGGTAGCCGGCATCGGCACCGGCATCACGCTCGCGCTCTCGGGCGCGGAGACGGTGGGTTTCGTCGAGTCGACGGCCCTGTTCGCACAGTCCGTCGCCGAGGTGCACGGCATTGCCATCTCCAATCCCGACCGTGCCCGCGCTCTGGTGATGACGCTCATGCTCGGCAAGGAGGGTGTCGATCTCGTCGGTCAGCTCGCCGGGCAGGTGGCCGGGCGCGGCGAGAACCGGTCGTCGTACTGGGGCGAGCTGGTCACGAAGTCCCTTCCGCGCGCAGCCGTCGGGCCGCTGGTCGACCGCCTGAAGCACACGTTCGTGAAGCAGTTCGCTGTGAAGGGTGGCGCATCGGTCGTCGGAAAGGCGCTGCCGTTCGGCGTCGGTGCCGCGATCGGAGGCGTCGGCAACCACATCCTCGGGCGCCGCGTGCTCACTACCGCGCATAAAGCGTTCGGCGCCGCACCGATCGAACTTCCCGCCGAACTGGAACCGGTCACGGGCTCGGAGAAGCTGGAGCTCCGCATGATGCGCGGCGCACGGTTCGCCGGCAACGCCGTGGCCGGGGCTGCCGGCGCGGCAGCGCGCGGAGTCGGCTGGGCAGGCCGCAAAGTCGGTGAGCTGACGGTTCGGCGAGAGGCGGCTTCGGACGCTCCGGAGCTCGACCAGGGGAAGCAGACCGCCAAAGGATCGGCCGACCCGTTGTAGCGAGCATCCAACGTGACGGGTCCGCCCGACGCTAGGGTGGAATCCGTGACGGACAAGCCCGACCTCTTTACCACCGCCGGCAAGATCGCGGACCTGCGCGCTCGCTACACCGAGGCCGTCGTCGACGCCGAGGCGAAAGCGAAGGAGAAGCAGCACGCGAAGGGCAAGATGACCGCTCGCGAGCGCATCGAACTCCTTGTCGACCCGGGCAGCTTCGTCGAGTTCGACGAGTACGTGCGCCACCGCACCACCGCGTTCGGCATGGACCGGTCCCGCCCCTACGGCGATTCCGTCGTCACCGGTGTCGGCACGATCCACGGCCGCACGGTCGCCGTCTACTCGCAGGACTTCTCCACTTTCGGAGGCTCGCTCGGCGAAGTCGCCGGCGAGAAGATCATCAAGGTCATGGAGTTCGCCCTGGCGGGCGGCATGCCGTGCATCGGCATCCTCGACTCCGGTGGAGCGCGTATTCAGGAGGGCGTCGTCGCTCTCGGCAAGTACGGCGAGATCTTCCGCCTGAACACTCGGGCATCCGGGGTGATCCCGCAGATCTCGATCATCATGGGCCCGGCCGCCGGCGGTGCCGTGTACTCCCCCGCGCTCACCGACTTCGTCATCATGGTCGACAAGACCAGCCAGATGTTCGTCACCGGTCCCGACGTCATCAAGACCGTCACCGGTGAGGATGTCGGCATGGAGGAGCTCGGCGGGGCCTACACGCACAACACGCGCTCGGGTGTCGCGCACTATCTCGCCGAAGACGAAGACGACGCCCTCGACTACGCGCGAACGCTCCTGGGTTTCCTCCCCGACAACAACATGGCAGAGCTGCCGTCCTACGAGAGCGCCTTCGAGTTCGAGACGACGGATGCCGATCGCACGCTGAACACGATCGTGCCGGACTCGCCGAACCAGCCGTACGACATCCACACCGTGATCGAACACGTCGTCGACGAGGGAGACTTCCTCGAGGTGCAGCCGTTGTTCGCTCCGAACATCGTCATCGGATTCGGGCGCGTCGAGGGCCGAACGGTCGGCATCATCGCGAACCAGCCGTCACAGATGGCGGGCACGCTCAACATCCAGGCGGGCGAGAAGGCCAGTCGTTTCGTACGGTTCTGCGACGCCTTCTCCGTCCCGATCGTGACGCTCGTCGACGTCCCCGGCTACCTCCCCGGTACGGACCAGGAGTGGGAGGGAGTCATCCGCCGCGGCGCGAAACTGCTCTACGCCTACGCCGAAGCCACGGTGCCGCTTGTCACCGTGATCCTGCGCAAGGCCTATGGCGGCGCGTACATCGTCATGGGCTCCAAGCAGCTCGGCGCCGACATCAACCTCGCCTGGCCCACCGCCGAGATCGCCGTCATGGGTGGCCAGGGCGCCGTCAACATCCTCTACCGAGGCGAGATCAAGAAGGCGGAGGAAGCCGGCGAAGACGTCGCTGCGGTCCGCACCCGCCTCGCCAACGAGTACACCTACGATGTCGCCTCGCCCTTCCTCGCGGCGGAGCGCGGCGAGCTCGACGGGATCATCGAGCCCGCGAACACCCGCGTCTCGATCGCGAAGGCGCTGCGCTCGCTCCGGGGCAAGCGTGCCGAACTTCCGCCGAAGAAGCACGGGAACATCCCCCTGTGACCGAGCACGACGCCCGTTCGGCCGCACCCGATGAACTGCCACCGACTCTCGAGATCGTCCGCGGGGACGCCACCGAGGAGGAATTGGCCGCCCTCATCGCGGTGATCGGCGACGCTTACGCATCGGAAGCCGCCGAGGCCGTCGCCGAAGAGCCGAGAGTGTCGGCCTGGATGCGCACGCAGCGTGACCTGCGCCGTCCGCTGCGCCGCGACATCCCCTGGGGCCGCTTCTCCGGGTGATCACCTGCCCCGACGACGCACGTCGGGGCAGACACGTCAGTGTTCGAGCAACAGGTCGACCGTGCGCGGGCTGAGCGTGGAATCCAGCACCACGCATCCCGCCCCGACCGCCCCGACGTCGTCACCGACGACGGCGCCGTCGACCGCGAGAGCGCGAACCCCACGGGTGGCGCTCAGTCGATCGAGTCGAGCGGGCACTTCTCGGAGGTACACCGGGGCAAGCCTCGCCCAGAACGGGCCCCCGAAGACCACGCGATCGACGTCGAGCAGATTCGTCAGGGCGGCAGTGAGCCTGGCCATGTGCTCGGCTGCGCGTTCCAGCACCTGCAGCGCGGGCGCCTCGCCGGCATCCGCGCGCTCGCACAGCTGCGTGAAGCGCTGGTCGACGGCCTCGACCCCGCTCGCCCGCGGCTCGTCAGCGAAGACGCCGGCGCGTTCGGCGTCTTCGACGATGGCCTGAGGGGTGCACACCACCTCGACGCAGCCTCGAGACCCGCAACTGCACGGAGGCCCGTCCGGATCGACCACGATGTGGCCGATCTCGCCGAAGTTCCGCGTACTGCCTCGGACCGCGTACCCTCCCCTGGCGAGAGCGGCACCGATCCCCGTCCCGAGGTAGATGAGCACGAAGGAGTCGTCGGAAGGACCTCTGCGCGTCCACAACTCGCCCACCGCGGCAGACGTCGTGTCCTTCTCCAGCGTCACCGGCATCCCGACGGCATCCTCCAGCACCGCGCGCAGCGGCACGTGGTTCCATCCGGGAAGCTTCGGTGGATTCGTCACCGTGTCCTTCACGGGGTCCAGCGGACCGGGGGCGGCGACCCCCACGCCGGCAATCAGCGACCGTTCCACCCCGCTCGCGCCGATCAGCGCGTCGACCGTGCCGGCCATCGCGGCGATCGTCTCGCGGGGGTCTTTCTCCGGCACCCGCAGCGTCGTCCGCTGCACGACAGCGCCGGACAGGTCGATCAGCACGAAAGTGATCATCATCGGATCGAGGTGGACGCCGATCGCGAACCGGCTCTCAGCCACCAGACGCAGCGTGACACGCGGCTTGCCGGGCCCGTTGATGGTGCGCCCCGCCTCGCGGATGAGAGCATCATCGAGCAGCCGACGAGTGATGTTCGTGACCGTCTGCGCGGACAATCCCGTCGCCTCGACCAGCTCGGTCCTGCTCAGACCCTCGCCGGAGCGTCGGATGGCTTCCAGGATCACCGATTGGTTGAAGTCGCCCATCCGCGGAAGGTTCGTTCCGCGACGCATACCCATCCTCCAATTCTCTCCCATCGGCGCCGAAGCTTGTCCCCCAAAATACCTACAGACAAGCTCTGGACAACCGGCCAGACTGATCAAGACGCTTCGCGTTCGGCTGGTCTCTCTGTCCCAGGGTAGACAGACGCTGATCGGCCACCAGCGGACGGTTTTCGGGTAACTGTTCCGCACGGCGAGGGGTGGGCGGCTTGGCCGCCGCCCCTCGCCATTCTCCTGCTGGCACGGAATGACAGCGGGGGTCGCCGCGGTCAGCCCGCGCGCGGGATCTCGTGAAAGAGGTCGACGGAATCGTCATCACCGGACGATCGAACCCCGGCGCGACCCACGACCGTCACCGCGATCTGCGGGTCTCGTGCCGATCGGATGATGAGCCGACCGGTGTGCGCACTGGTGAGCACCCGTGCCAGCTCGTCCCTGATCGCCACGCGTCGCCCCTCGTCGACCCCGTCGAGCCCTCCTTCGTCGAAGACTGTGACGACCACACCTCGGCGACGGGCGGCGTCGATGCCGTCCCGCACCGCATCGTTGAGCAGGTCGGCACCACGGAGCTCATCGCGCAGTCGGCCCTCCGCGAGCCGCGCATCCAGCCTCTCCTGCTCATCGAGGGCACCACGCGCAGCGACGACCCGGCCGAGCACCGGCCCGGCCACAGCGAGGGCGAACTGCGTGCGAAGCCGTCGCTCTCGCTGTCGGACCAGTTGCGACGCATCCCAGGCGGACACCGCCTGCTGGATCTCGGCCAGCCGTTCGGTGTCGTGAACGGCGCGATCCCAGAACATCACGAGCAGTTGCGCGATGACCACCCACATCACCGAGCCGACCAGCCCGAGATTCAAGGCGACCCCCAGTCCGAGGGACACGGACGCCGCCGCGACGAGAGCAGCCAGCGTCAGCCAGCCCGCGAGCCATCGACGCCGGACGACGCAGACCACGGCAAGCAGCCCCAGCGCCCCGATGTACCAGGTGGCGAACGGCTCGGTGCGATCGGACGGGTCGAGGGAAAGCGTGACGAGCCACGGGATCAGCGCACTCGCGACCGGCGCGAACGCAGCGGTCCACAGCGGCATCTGCACCGAGGAGGAGTCCCCCAGGATCGCGGTGTTGACCACGACGAGGTAGAGGCCGATCGCCAGCACCATCAGCAACGGTGCCGTCGGCTGTTCGATCCACCACACACCTCGTGCGATGAAGTACAGGGCGAAACCCACAGCGAGAGAGGTCGCGACGCTGCGGACGGTGCGGTTCACGCGCGCTCCCATCCGAGCGTCACCGTGGTGCCACCCTCACCGGAGTCGATATCGGCGGTGCCCGCCACACCGGCCATGCGCGCGAAGATCGATGCGCGGATGCCCAGCCGGTCCGCACCGATGGCGTCGACGTCGAAGCCGGGCCCAGTGTCCGAGACGGTCACCCGAATCCCCTCATCCCCGTGCCCCTCGGCGACGATGTGGAGCCCCCGTCCACCGGCGTGCCCCACCGCATTTCCGATCGCCTGCCGGGCGGCGAGCACGAGCGCCCGCGCTGCACGACCGGGGATGAGGCCGAGGCCGCCGCGCTCTTCGACGATCGCATCCGCCCCGAGTTCGGAGAGCGATCGGCGCAGCTCCACCACGATCTGCGCGGTTCCGACCGGCTCGTCGCTGCCTTCCTGCGCCACGGCCGCCTCGGTGTTCGCGAGACGATTCAGCGCTTCCCGCGCCATCGCGACGGCGAGTTCGCGGGCCCGGTCGCCTTCCGCGCGCTCCGCGGCGATGAGGGCGGCGAGCACGCTGTCGTGCATCAGGGCGGACATCGCCACGCGTTCTTCTTCGGCCGCTGCGGCCGCGGCCGCGGCGGCGTACGACGACACCGCGCGCCCCCTGGCTTCATCGACGCCCGTGGCAACGGAGCGGAACATCCAGCCGAGAGAGATGATCACCACGCCGAGGATGAGGGTGAAGGACACATCGAACGCCGTCGTGACCCAGATCTCGCGCGAGAACTCACCCTGCATCAGCCGCACGTAGCCGTACAGGAACGGCATCCCGAAAGCCCACGCGAACTGGATCCGCACAGGGAAGGCGAGCATCGCCGCGACGACTCCCACGTTCACCAGGAAGAAGATCCACGGCTGATCACCGGCGAGCTCGTCGACCGGACTGGCGACGACCGGCCAGCCGGCCAGCGCGAGCACGTACGCGACGGCGAACACCCCGGACGCGACCTTGACACCGCGTCCGATGACGCAGGCGGTGATCATCGCCGCCAACGGGAGGAACACCAGCAGCAGGAGAACCACATGGGGCGTGTCGTCCCACCGGATGGCGCCCAGGGCAGCGATCAGAGCCTGCGCGCCGAGCGCGGCGGATCCGATGGCGACGACGATCGCCAGAATCCGCTCCATCCGCCGACCGGTGAAGCGTTCGAATTCGACCTCCGCGGCACCGGGCGAGGGGATCTGACTCCAGGCCTCCCGGATGCTGAGCGTCTCAGCGGGCACTCGCCGCCCCATCTGGGGCGACGATGCCGTCCTCCATCGCGCGCCGCAGCAGGTCGACCTTGGTCGGCGCAGGGCGACCGACTTCGACGTATTTCACCCGGACCCGCGTGATGTTCTCTTTCGCCGTGGAGTACGCCACGCCCAGGCGCTCCGCGACCGCCTTCAACGGCAGGCCCGTCGCATAGAGCCGGAGCACTTCGCGCTCACGTGTGGAGAGCTGCGCGTCGGCGAAGGCGCGATCGCCGTCGACAGCGCTGGCCCACTCGACATTGTTGAGCGCTTCGCCCTGCGCCACTGTGCGGATCGCATCGAGGACATCGTCGAGAGCGGAGGACTTGCTCACCACTCCCGCGGCTCCCGCGGCGAGCGCCTCGCGCACGGCGGCAGGTCGATCGGCGACGCTGTGGATGACCACGCTCGCGCCGTCCGCGACGAGCGAGCGGACGTTCTCGGTCACCGTGGTGCCGTCGCCGAGGGTGAGATCGAGGACGACGACGTCTGCGGGCGGAGAAGCCGACACCGTCCGCCACTCGAGATAGGAGCCCACGGTGCTTCCGGAGAACACCACGGTCTGCCCATCACGCGCGCAGGCGGCTTCGAGGCCGAGGCGAACGGACTCGTGATCGTCGATGAGTGCGACCGTGCTCATCCGCCCAGCCTAGTGAGTCGGCAGCGCGCTGCCGTCGTGTCTCACCGTGTGAGCAGTGCGACGACCTCGAAGTGGTGCGAGTGCGGGAACAGATCGAACCCACGAAGCGTCGGCACCTGCCACCCCAGGGCGCGGAAAGTCCCGAGGTCGCGGGCGAGGGCCACCGGGTCGCAGGCGACGTAGGCGATCGCCTCCGGCGCCAGCGCGTGCACCGCTTCGACGACCGCGCGTCCGGCGCCGGCGCGGGGAGGATCGAGCACGACGGTTCCGGTGCCGGTGCGGCCCGAGATCTCCTTCAGGAACCGGTCGACCCGCGCCGTGACCGCGGTCACCTTCAGCGGTGCGAGATTCGCCTGGGCGTGGTGGGTGGCTCTCTTGCTCGACTCGACGGTGACGATGTCGGTGGCGCCCAGGTCTGCGAGAGTGGCGGCGAACAGCCCCACGCCGCCGTAGAGGTCGTAGTGGGTCTTCTCCGCGTCGACATGGCCGTCGAGCACGCCGTACACGGCCGCATCGAGCACGGACGCCGCACGCGGGTGCACCTGCCAGAACCCGCCGACATCCACCTGGAAGCGTCGATCCCCGACCCGCTCCTCCACCACCTCCGGCTCGACGCGGCGCCCTCCACGCTGTGCCGGGCGTGCGCCGTCTTCGTGGCGGATGATCCGCACCTCGCCATCCGCGGGCTCGACGAGGTCGACCCGTCCGGCCGCACCGCCGCGCAGTTCGAGAGCGGCGGCAGCCACGGCCGGGCGAGCCAACGGGTGAGACTTCACCGGCACGACCCGGTGGCTCCTTGCGGCGTACGGTCCGACACGGCCGTCGTCGTCGACGTGCAGAGTGACCCTGGTGCGCCAGCCGAGGCCGTCACCGGATTCCACGGCTTCGATCTCGGGCGCTTCCAGTCCCGGGCCGGCGAACCGGTCGAGCGCTTCGGTGAGCACCTGCTTCTTGAGCGTGCGCTGATGCGTCAGATCGATGTGTCCGAGGTCGGCGCCACCGGGACGATCGGAGGGATCGCGAGAGACGTCGGCCTCAGGCCAGATGTGCGCGCGACGATGGGGAGATGCGTCAAGCACCTCCACGGTCTCCGCTCGCCAGAAGCTGCGGGTGTCGGCGGGGCCCGGCGCGGTGCGGGCGCTGGAGCCCGAACCCTCCGAAGGATCGATCAGCCGTGCGCGCACGCGCTCGCCGGGAATCGCATCGGAGACGAACACCACCCGGCCCTCGTGGCGGGCGATGAACGTGCCACCGTGCGCGATTCCGGTGATGTCGAGCTCGAGCACGTCTGCGGAGGAAGTCATTCTTCGAGGATACGGTGGTGCACATGCGCGTCTGCCTCGCCTCCACCTCTCCTGCTCGTCTGATGCTGCTCCGGCAGGCGGGCATCGAGCCTCTCACCCTGTCCCCCGACGTCGACGAGGACGCTGTCGGGGCGCAGGCCGCGGCCGAGCGGGGTGCCGAGTTGCCCCCTGCCGAGCTCGTGCTGCTGCTGGCTCGGGCCAAAGCCGCCGACGTCGCCCGACGTCTGGCGGCACAGGCGGACTTCGAGGGTCTCGTCATCGGCGGAGACTCGATGTTCGAGCTCGGTGGCCAGATCTACGGCAAGCCGTACACCCCGGAAGAAGCGACCAGACGCTGGCAGGAGATGCGCGGCGCCACCGGAGTGCTGCACTCCGGACATTCGGTGTTCCGGATCGAGCCAGGGGCGGCTCCGCGGGAAGCGACAGCGGTCGCTGCGGCATCCGTCACCTTCGCCGACGACATCGATGATGCGGAGATCGCCGCGTACGTCGCATCCGGAGAACCCCTGCACGTGGCGGGCGCCTTCACCGTCGACAGCCTCGGTGGCGGGTTCATCACTCGGGTCGACGGCGACCCGTCGACGGTGGTGGGGATGTCGCTGTCGACGATCCGTCGATTGGCGGGCGACCTCGGCGTCCGATGGACGGATCTGTGGTCGTAGATCTTCGTTGACGTTTCCGCGTCTTTCTTGTGGAGGGTCGTCAAATGGATCCGGAGGCTTCTCGCTAGGCTGACAACCATGCCTGCTATCGCCAAGGTGCTCGTCGCCAACCGCGGCGAGATCGCCGTACGCATCATCCGCGCCGCTCGGGACTCCGGAATCGGATCGGTCGCCGTCTACGCCGACCAGGATCGCGACGCCCTGCACACCCGACTCGCGGACGAGGCCTACGCCCTCGGCGGCGCCACCAGCGCCGAGACCTATCTTCAGATCGACAAGATCCTCTCGGTCGCCCGTCGCGCCGGCGCCGACGCCGTGCACCCCGGATACGGGTTCCTCGCCGAGAACGCGGAGTTCGCTCGCGCCGTCATCGACGCCGGGATGATCTGGATCGGTCCGTCTCCGGATGCCATCGAGGCGCTCGGCGATAAAGTCACCGCCCGACACGTCGCCGAGAAGGTCGGAGCCCCGCTCGCCCCCGGCACCCCCGGCCCGGTCGAGACGGCCGAGGAGGTCGTCGCGTTCGCGAAGGAATTCGGCCTGCCCATTGCCATCAAAGCGGCGTACGGCGGTGGTGGTCGCGGTCTCAAGGTCGCACGGGAACTGGACGAGGTCGCCGAACTCTTCGAGTCGGCCACCCGCGAAGCCGTCGCCGCGTTCGGTCGCGGCGAGTGCTTCGTCGAGAAGTACCTCGACAAGCCGCGTCACGTCGAGACCCAGTGTCTGGCGGATGCCGAAGGCAACGTCGTCGTGATCTCGACGCGCGACTGCTCTTTGCAGCGTCGCCATCAGAAGCTCGTCGAGGAGGCACCGGCGCCGTTCCTCACCACGGAGCAGAACGACCTGCTCTACACCGCATCGAAGGCGATCCTGAAGGAGGTCGGCTACGTCGGAGCCGGCACCTGCGAGTTCCTCATCGGAGCCGACGGCACCGTCTCCTTCCTCGAGGTGAACACGCGCCTGCAGGTCGAGCATCCGGTCTCCGAAGAGGTCACCGGGATCGACCTCGTCCGCGAACAGTTCCGCATCGCCGCCGGTGGCACCATCGATTACGACGACCCGACGCCGCAGGGCCACTCGATCGAGTTCCGCATCAACGGGGAGGACCCCGGTCGGGGCTTCCTCCCGCAGCCGGGACCCATCCACGTCTTCAAGACCTTCGGTGGTCCCGGCATCCGCCTCGACTCCGGCGTCACGGCGGGAGACTCCGTCTCCGGCGCCTTCGACTCGCTGCTGGCGAAGATCATCGTGACCGGCAAGGATCGCGCTGAGGCGCTGGAGCGCTCACGGCGAGCACTCGAGGAGTTCGAGGTCGCCGGGCTCCCGACCGTGCTGCCGTTCCACCGGAAGGTGGTCCGCGACCCCGCGTTCACCGCGGAAGACGGCCGCTTCGGCATCTTCACCCGGTGGATCGAGACCGAGTTCGTCAACGACATCCCGGCATGGGACGGCGAGCTCGACGCGCACGCTGCCACCGGCGCGCGGCACACGGTCGTTGTGGAGGTCTCCGGCAAGCGCCTGGAAGTCAGCCTCCCTGATCGCGTCGCGGTCGCCCCGGGCACTGCCGGGCGTCCGGCCGCGGTTCCGCCGTCGCGTCGCAGCCACGCCACCACCGCCAACGCCGGTGCGGCAGGCGACGGAGTGAAGTCCCCGATGCAGGCGACGATCGTCAAGATCGCCGTCGAAGACGGTCAGCAGGTCGTCAAGGGTGACCTGGTCGTCGTTCTCGAGGCCATGAAGATGGAGCAGCCTCTCCAGGCGCACAAGGACGGCATCGTGGGGAACATCAACGCGGATGCCGGCACCACGGTGTCGGCCGGGCATCAGCTGCTCACGATCAGCTGAGACTGCTCCGTCAGAGGCGGTTCGACTCGTAGCTCGCTCGACGACCGGGAGCTTCCGGTCGTCGAGCGAGCGCGCCGAGACGAAACGCTCTAGGAGACGTATCCCAGGTGCATCGCGCGGCTCGCATCGGTGATGCTGCTCGACAGCGAGGGGTACGCCGCGAAGACCCGGGAAACCTGGTCGACCGTCAGCCGCCGTTCCACGGCCACCGCGATGGGATAGATCAGCTCTGACGCCTTCGGCGCGACGATCACGCCGCCGATCACTGTTCCCGAGCCCTTGCGGGCGATGATCTTCACGAAGCCGTCTTTGATGCCCATCATCTTCGCGCGCGGGTTGGCCGCCAGCGGCAGCTTGTACACGAGACCATCGGCGACGCCGTCTTCCGCATCCTTCTCCGAGTAGCCGACCGTGGCGATCTCGGGGGCGGTGAAGATGTTCGAGGTGATCTTGATGAGCTCGAGCGGGATCACGATGTCGCCCAGCGCGTGGAACACGGCTGTGCGCCCCTGCATGGAGGCGACGGACGCGAGGGGGAAGAAGTTCGTGCAGTCGCCGACGGCGTACACGTTGGGGACCGAGGTGCGCGCGACCTTGTTCACGCGCACGTGTCCGGAGTCGTTCAGCTCGACGCCGGCTTCCTCGAGACCGATCCCCGCCGTGTTCGGCACGGAGCCGACCGCCATCAGGCAGTGGCTGCCGTCGACCGTGCTGCCGTCTGACAGCGTCACCGTCACGCCGTTCTTGGTGACCTCGACCTTGTCGGCCCGCGACTTCGAGAGCACGGTCATCCCGCCGCGCTTGAAGACCTTCTCCACGACCCTCGCCGCATCCGCGTCTTCGCCCGGCAGAACCTGCTCGCGACTGGAGATCAGCGTGACCTTGGCACCGAGGTTCATGTAGGCGGACGCGAACTCGGCTCCCGTCACGCCGGAGCCCACGACGATGAGGTGCTCGGGCAGCGCCTTCATGTCGTACAGCTGCGTCCACGTGAGGATGCGCTTGCCGTCGGGCTTGGCCGAGTCGAGCTCACGAGGTGACGCGCCGACGGCGACGACGATCGTGTCGGCCTCCACGCGGTCGAAGTCGGTGCCGCCCTGCCCGGTGGACACCACGATCGCCGTGGGGCCCTCCAGACGGCCGTGGCCGGAGAGGATGCGCACGCCGGCCTCGAGAAGCGTGGCGCGCATGTCTTCGGACTGCTGGCCGGCGAGGGCGACGAGACGCTTGTTGACGGCGGCGAGGTTGATTGCGATCTCGGGCTTGAGGGGCTTGCCGTTCTCGCCCTTCGCATAGAAGTTGACGCCGAGGTCGCTCGCCTCGGAGATGGCGACGGCGGCATCGGCCGTCGCGATCAGACTCTTTGACGGCACGACGTCGGTCAGGACGGCCGAGCCGCCGACTCCCACCCGCTCGACCAGTGTGACTTCAGCGCCGAGTTGAGCGGCCGCGAGGGCCGCCTCATAGCCGCCGGGGCCGCCGCCGAGGACGGCGACGCGCTGAGTGCGCTCGAAAGGGGTGGAAGAGGTTGAAGACATGCAAGCCATTCTTCCGCAATCCTGGCTCCGGAGCTTTCACCTTCCTAGAGTGGATCCATGCCCGAATCGCTCAGCAACCCTCTCGACGACCCGACCGCGAACCCGTTCGAGGTCGCCACCCAGGCCGCGGCCGACATCGCGCGCCTCACCGGGGTCGAGAAGCACGACATCGCCCTCACTCTCGGCAGCGGCTGGGGCAAGGCTGCCGACATCATCGGCGAGACGGTCGCGACCGTGCCCGCGACCGAGGTGACCGGATTCTCGAAGCCGGCACTCGAGGGGCACGTCGGCACGCTCCGCAGCATCCGCACGCCCGGCGGCAAGAACGTGCTCGTCATCGGCGCACGCACCCACTACTACGAGGATCACGGCGTGCGCCGTGTCGTGCACAGCGTCCGCACCGCCGCCGCGACCGGGGCCGAGATCATGGTCCTCACCAACGGTGCCGGTGGCATCCGAGAAACGTGGAAGCCCGGCCAGCCCGTGCTGATCAGCGACCACATCAACCTCACGGCGGATTCGCCCCTCGAGGGCGCGACGTTCATCGACCTCACCGACCTCTACTCGAAGCGGCTGCGCGACGTCGCCCGCTCGATCGAACCGGATCTCGACGAGGGCGTCTACACCCAGTTCCGCGGTCCGCACTACGAGACTCCCGCGGAAGTCCAGATGGCGAAGCACATCGGCGGCCACATCGTCGGCATGTCGACCGCTCTGGAGGCGATCGCGGCGCGCGAAGCGGGCATGGAGATCCTCGGCTTCTCGCTCATCACGAACCTGGCGGCCGGAATCCAGCAGACGCCGCTCAGCCACGGCGAGGTCATCGAGGCGGGGCGCGAGGCGGAACCGGTGATCTCCGCGCTCCTGGCCCGAGTGGTCGAGGCGCTGTGAACGACGAGCGTCTCGCGCAGGCGCGCGCCTGGCTGCGACAGGACCCGGACGCCCAGACCCGCGACGAGCTCGCCGGCGTGATCACGCGCGCTTCAGCGGGTGACGAGGCAGCGATCGCTGATCTCGACGATCGCTTCCGTGCACGCCTCGCCTTCGGGACCGCCGGTCTGCGCGGCGAGCTGGGTGCCGGCAGCAACCGGATGAACCGGGTGCTCGTCGCGCAGGCCGCCGCAGGCTTCGCCGCGTATCTGCGGGGCAGGTCGCCGGGCACGACTCCCACGGTCGTCGTCGGGTACGACGGTCGCCGCAACTCACGTGTGTTCGCCGCGGACTCCGCCGAGCTCTTCGCCGGCGCAGGACTGCGCGCGATCCTGCTCCCCCGGCTTCTCCCCACCCCTGTTCTCGCCTTCGCCGTGCGCCACCTCGGCGCGGATGCCGGCGTCATGGTGACCGCGAGCCACAACCCGCCCAACGACAACGGCTACAAGGTCTACCTCGGCGGGGCTGACCTCGGCTCGCAGATCGTGGCGCCGGCGGACGCCGAGATCGCCGCGCACATCCAGCGCGTCGCAGATGCCGGTGACGTGAGCATCCTTCCGCGTTCGACCGCCTACGAGACCGCAGGCGAAGAGGTGGTCGAGGCGTACATCGCGGCGACCGCCGCGGTGGCGCCGGCGCCCACCCACGCGCAGGACCTGCGCTGGGTGTACACGGCGATGCACGGCGTGGGTGGCGAGACGCTGTCCCGCATCCTCACCAGGGCCGGCTACCCGCAGCCGTCCGTCGTGGCAGAGCAGGCGGCGCCCGACCCCACGTTCCGCACCGTCTCCTTCCCCAACCCGGAGGAGCCCGGCGCGATGGACCTCGCGTTCGCGCTCGGCCGTAAGACCGAAGCCGACTTCATCCTGGCCAACGACCCGGATGCCGACCGCTTGGCGGTAGCCATCCCCGACGCCTCGGCGCCGGGCGGCTGGCGCCGGCTGACCGGCAACGAGGTCGGGCTGCTGCTCGGCGCCCGAGCCGCGCGCGCCGCCGCGGGCACGCCCGGCGCATCCCTGGCATGCTCTCTGGTCTCCTCGCCCGGGCTCGCCGCCGTGGCCGCGCATCACGGGCTGGATTTCCACGAGACGCTGACCGGGTTCAAGTGGATCTCTCGGGCACCCGGGATCGTCTTCGGCTTCGAGGAAGCGCTCGGCTACCTCGTCAACCCGGAGACGGTTCGCGACAAGGACGGGATCTCCGCCGCCGTCGCCGTCCTCGGTCTCGCGGCAGAGGCTCGCGACCGCGGGGCCACGCTGGGTGACCTGCTGCAGGAGTTGGGCGACACCTACGGTCATTTCGCCAGTGGCCAGGTGTCCGTGCGGGTCGACGACCTCGCCGTCATCGGCAGCGTGATGCTGGCACTGCGCACCCTGCCGCCCGCACAGATCGCCGGACGCTCCATCGCGGCCTCGGACGACCTGTTGCAGGCGCCCCCCGGCCAGCCCTCGGGCGATGTCCTGCGCTACCGGCTCACCGACGGATCGCGGGTGATCGTCCGTCCGAGCGGAACGGAGCCGAAGCTGAAGGTCTACATCGACGCACGAGCAGAATCCGCCGAGCGGGCCCGAGCAGCCGTGGCGGAGCTCGAGTCGGGCGTGCGCACGCTGCTGGACGAGCGTTCCTGACCATGCCCACCCGACGCGTCGTGGTCAGCGCGCACAACGGGGTGCACGCCCGGCCCGTCGCGGAGCTCGTCCGTCTCGCACACGCGCACCCCGGCAGAGTCACCCTCCGCACCGCAGACGGGACGACGGTCGACCTCCGCAGTGTGCTGGCCGTCATGGACCTCGCGATCGCCCCGGGGGATGCCGTCGTGCTGGAAGCGGAGGGGAGCAGCACCGCTGACGCGGTCCTCGATCAGCTCGCCGAGGTCCTCGCCCCTCGCCCCTGACCCGCGCCGTCAGCCGTCGATCACGGCGACGAGCTCGTCGAGGAACGCCTCGAACGTGGTGCCGCGCCGGACGATCCGCTGCACGCTCTCGCGCTCGCTGAACACTTCGACGAGCTGCTCGAAGACCGTCTGGAACGCGGCGCGATCGCTCTCGCTGAAGGCGGCGAGCGCGACCACCTGCACGCGCCCGTCGCCCCACGCAGCCGACCCGTCCGCCACTCCGATGGCGATGGCGGTGCGTGTCGCGGTCATCTGCAGGGCGTGCGGGACGGCGAGGGCGTCGGTGAACGCCGTCGACGACATCTGTTCGCGCAGGATCGTGTTCTCGATGTAGTCCTCGCCGATGAGCCCGGCCCCGACGAGAAGTCCGCCGAGCCGCCGGATGATCGCCTCCTCCCCCTCGTCCGGGAGCGGATGGACGTAGGCGTCTGCGTGGAAGTAGCGAGCGAGTTCGGCGCGGAGCCGGGTGAGTCGGCGACCTCGGCGCACCCGGGCGGCCGCCTGCTGGATCCGGTCCACATCGGCGTCGGTGAGGAACGGCTGGATCCGTACGAAGCGGTCCCCCGCGGAGCCGGGTTCGATGGTGCTCAGCACGAGGTCGGTGTCGAAGGACGCCCAGTCGGGGTCAACGTTGGTGACGACACTCGTGACCTCGATCGCCGATCCGAGCGACCTGTCCACACTCGACCGCAGCAGTTCGTTGAGTTCGTGATACCCCGGGCACACGATCGTGGCGGTGAGGATGGAGCCGGCTTTCCTGCTCCGCTCGAGGCGTCCGCCCACGTGCATGGCGATATAGGCGATCTCGTCGTCGTGGATGGGCGTGCCGAGACGGTCGTGCAGTCCGCTCGCGATCGACACGGCGACCTCGAAGATCATGGGGTACGACGTCTTGAGCGAGCGAGTGAGCGGGTTGCGGGCGAGTCCGCTCTCCTCAGCGCGGCGCAGCAGGTTCTGCACGTGCAGGGCGAGGCGGAGGATGAATGTCTCGTCGACGAGATCCACCTGGTAGTCCTCTGCTGCTCTGGTGATCTCCGCACGCACGGCGGCCTCGACGGTCGGCTCGACACCGCTGCGTGCGACCTCTCGTGTGGCATCCTCACCGGGAGCGACGATGCGGGTGAGGACCAGGGAGGCGAGGTGGCCGCTGTCGCCCTCGCCGAGCACCACGTCGAAGTGCTCGGCGGCGAGACCCGCGATGACCGCCCCCACTCGGGGTATCTCCGCTCGCGCGCCGGTCGGCGGGGCCTCCAGGGAGTAACCGGCCGCGACGCGTTCTGCCGCGATCGCGACGTGCAGCAGAACATCGGCGATCGCGAGTTCGTTGACGTAGTAGCCGAGCTCGCCCAGTTCCCGCACCAACGCGGACTTGAACGGTCCGACCGCCTGGGCCGAGACGGCGGCGCCGGACAGGGCGCGACGGAAGGTCTCCGGATGGAACGAGGCGTCATTCATCTCGTCGTGCGCGAGTCTCGAGAGCAGACGGCGCTGGGCGGACTCGTTTCCGCGCAGGCGCACGTTCTCCCGGTCGCGTTCCAAGGTGAGGTCGGTGCCGTCGAGGAGTCCGCGCACACGCACCAGGTCCGCCTCGAGTGTCGCCTCGCTGACGTGAAGCTCGTCGGCGGTGTCGAAGACGTCGATGCCGGCCGGCACGTCCAGCAGCGTCCGCACCAGAGCATGCAGGCGGTCGCGGGGTGCGGACTCCCGCGTCTGTCGTACGCGGATGGCTCCGCGGGCTCCCGGTCCTGCGCGGTAACCGGCGGGACCCGATTCGATCACTCCGGCGTCCGGCGTCCGCGCATTCAATGCCGCCACGTACGAGCGGATGCTGCGCGGGGTGACTCCGAGGAGATCAGCCAGACTCGCGGCGGTCGCCCAGCCTTCCTGGCGCAGCAGGGCGGCGAGCAGGAGGTCTTGGCGCTGACGCGACATGATCCCTCCGACTTCTCCCCATGCTGACTGCACTGTCGTGGCGTGACCTCCATGATGACAGCAAGCCGGATGCCGTGCTCCACGCGCGTCGTTCCGCGGGGGCGGAAAAGTCGCTGTTGGCGCGGGCCCCGTCGCGGTTTGCAGACTGTTCTCAGGAAGGCGGCATCGATGAAGATCCTTGTGGTGTGCGGCGCAGGTGCGTCCAGTACGTTCGTCGCCCTCCGGCTCCGGCGTGCGGCATCCGCGGCCGGGCTCGACTGGGAGACCGCAGCCGGCACGGAGAGCGCCGTGCGCGAGAACGTTTCCGACGTCATCCTCCTCGGCCCCCACCTCGCCGACCGGCTCGACAGCGTGCGCGGCGACATCTCGGTGCCGGTCGTGGTGCTTCCGGACGACGTCTTCGGCGACCGGGAAGGCACCCGAACACTCGCCCTCGTTCGCTCGATCCTCGCCGACGACGGCACCACCCTGAAAGGAACACCATGACCGCGACACGCACTGTTCGAATCGGTTCATCGCACGGGCTGCACGCCCGGCCCGCCAAACTCTTCGCCCAGGCGGCCAAGGATTCCGGTCTCGCCGTCACCATCGCCAAGGATTCCGGCAAGCCCGTCAACGCGGCCAGCATCCTGGGGGTCATCTCCCTCGCCGTCGAGCACGGCGACTACGTCACCCTCACCGCTGAGGGAGACGGCGCCGAGGATGTCCTGGACACGCTCACCGAGTTGCTGACCACCGACCACGACCAGGACTCGGCATGACGAGCGAGCTCCGCGGAGTCGGCATCGGTCTCGGTGTCGCCCAGGGGCCGGTCGTCCGGATGACGGAGGCGATGCCCGCCCCCGAGAACACGCCGAGCGAAGCCGGGGCCGACGCCGAGCGAGCGCGCGTGCGTGACGCGGTCTCACGCGTCGCCAGGGAGCTGACGGCACGCGGTGAGACAGCAGGCGGCGCCGCGCAAGAGGTACTCGAAGCGCAGGCGATGATCGCCGAAGACCCGACGCTCCAGGACGAGGTCGACAGCCGGATCGACGCCGGCGCCACCGCGGAGTGGGCCGTGCATGACGCCTTCGCCGGATTCCGCGCCACACTGGAGGCAGTCGGCGGCTATCTGGGCGAGCGTGCTGCCGATCTCGACGACATCGCTCAGCGCGTGCTCGCCGATCTGCGCGGGGTCGACGCCCCGGGAATCCCCACCCCCGGGCATCCCTTCGTGCTCGTCGCACGCGATCTCGCGCCCGCCGACACCGCACTGCTCGACCTGGATCAGGTGCTCGCACTGATCACCGTCGACGGCGGTCCCACGTCGCACACGGCGATCCTCGCGCGGGAGAAGGGCATCGTCGCTGTCGTCGGCGTCCCCGAGGCGGCGGCGCTCACCACCGGCCAGACCGTGATCGTGGATGCCGCCGCCAGCGTCGTCACCACCGACCCGACCGACCACGACAAGGATCGTGCCGCCCAGCGTGCGGCGGCCCGCCAGTCGTCGGACTCCG
Organism: Microbacterium sp. CGR2; assembly: GCF_003626735.1. Taxonomy (NCBI): domain Bacteria; kingdom Bacillati; phylum Actinomycetota; class Actinomycetes; order Micrococcales; family Microbacteriaceae; genus Microbacterium; species Microbacterium sp. CGR2. The sequence goes on from NZ_RBHX01000002.1 coordinate 113,618, forward strand.
CCCCCATGACCCCCGGCGCCCTCGCCGACGGCACCCCGGTGGCCCTCCTGGCGAATCTGGGCAAGCCCGGCGACGCCGCGGATGCGGTGGCACGCGGAGCGGAAGGTGTCGGGCTCTTCCGCACCGAGTTCCTCTTCCTCTCCTCGGCGCAGGCCCCGACCGTCGCCCAGCAGCGAGAGTCCTACCGGGAGCTCCTCGAGGCGTTCCCGGGCAAGAAGGTCGTCGTCCGCGTGCTGGATGCCGGTGCCGACAAGCCTCTCGCCTTCCTCAACGATGCGCACGAAGAGAATCCTGCTCTCGGTCTCCGCGGTCTCCGCGCCCTTCGCGCCAGCGAGGACATCCTCCGCGAACAGCTCACCGCTCTCGCCGAGGCTGACGCGTCGACCGACTCCGACCTGTGGGTCATGGCCCCGATGGTGACGACCGTCGAGGAGACGGCGTACTTCACCACCCTCGCGCGCGAATACGGGTTGAAGACCGCCGGCGTCATGGTGGAGGTGCCCGCGATCGCATTGCTGGCCGACCGGGTGCTCCCGCACGCCGACTTCGCCTCCATCGGCACCAACGACCTCACCCAGTACACGATGGCGGCCGACCGGATGCTCGGCTCCGTCGCCGGATTCCAGGATCCGTGGCATCCGGCAGTCCTCCGTCTCGTGCGCGAGGTCGCGGACGCGGGCGCCCGCCTGGGCAAACCGGTCGGCATCTGCGGCGAGGCCGCAGCGGATCCGCTGCTGGCCGTGGTCCTCGTCGGACTGGGCGCGACGAGCCTCTCGATGGCGCCGTCTGCTCTGGCCGACGTCCGCCGCACTCTCTCCGAACACACCCTCGACGACGCCGCGCGCCTCGCCGAGGCCGCTCTCGCCGCCGATGACGCGGCATCCGCCCGAAAGGCCGTGGCGACGCTCGCCGCGGAACCCTCCTCACACAAGAAAGAGACGACATCATGACGACGACGTCATCCGCCACCACCAAACCCGGTGGTCTCCGCGTAGGCGTGCAGCGATTCGGCACATTCCTCTCCGGAATGATCATGCCGAACATCGCGGCGTTCATCGCCTGGGGCTTCATCACGATGCTCTTCATCCCCGCCGGATTCTTCGGCGCCAAGAGCCCGTTCGGCTGGCACTGGGCTCCGGTCGCCGAGATCATCGGCGGCGGCGGCGACGCTGCCGTGATCCAGTGGCAGGGCGCGATGACCGCCGTTGCTGAAGGTGACGCCGGCAACATCTTCGCCTATGTCGGGCTGGTGGGCCCGATGGTGACATACCTCCTGCCCCTGCTCATCGCGAACACCGCCGGCCGCATGGTCTACGGCGAGCGCGGTGGAGTCGTCGCCAGCATCGCCACGGTGGGTGTCATCGTCGGCACGAACATCCCGATGTTCCTCGGCGCGATGATCATGGGGCCGCTCGCCGCATGGATCACCAAGCGGATGGACCGGCTGTGGGAAGGCAAGATCCGCCCCGGTTTCGAGATGCTGGTGAACAACTTCTCCGCCGGCATCCTGGGCATGCTCCTCGCGATCTTCGGGTTCTTCGCCTTCGGTCCGGTGATGCTCGCCATCAGCACCGCACTGGGTGCCGCGGTGGACTGGCTCGTCGTGTTGAACCTGCTTCCGCTCGTGTCGATCATCGTCGAGCCCGCGAAGGTGCTGTTCTTGAACAACGCCATCAACCACGGCGTGTTCACCCCGCTCGGCATCGACCAGGCCGCGGAGACGGGCAAGTCGATCCTGTTCCTCATCGAATCGAACCCCGGCCCGGGCCTCGGCCTGCTGCTCGCCTTCAGCTTCTTCGGCGTCGGCGTCGCGAAGGCGTCGGCACCGGGAGCGGCGATCATCCAGTTCTTCGGCGGCATTCACGAGATCTACTTCCCGTACGCGCTGAGCAAGCCCACCACGATCCTCGCGCTGATCGCGGGTGGCGCCGCCGGTGTCACCACGAACATGCTCCTCGGCGGCGGTCTCGTCTTCCCCGCGGCTCCCGGCAGCATCATCGCCGTCACCGCGGCGGCCCTCGGCGCCGGCGTCGGGAACCTGATGGTCGTCTATCTCTCGGTGATCATCGCCGCCGTCGTGACCTTCCTCATCACCGGCGTCATCCTGCGGGCCTCTCGCAAGCGTGACCTCGAGGCCGAGGGCGACTCCTTCGGCGCCGCGATCGCCCAGACCGAGGCCAACAAGGGCAAGTCGTCCGCCGCGATGGACGCCCTGCGTGCCTCAGGAACCGCCACGGCGGGCACCGCGGCCGCAGGTGCCGCCGGTACGGCCGTCGCCGACCGCACGATCTCGACGGTGGTCTTCGCGTGCGACGCCGGCATGGGCTCGTCGGCCATGGGCGCGAGCGTCCTCCGCAACAAGTTCAAGAAGGAAGGGGTCGAAGGCGTCACCGTCACGAACCAGTCCATCGCGAACCTCGACGGCTCGGCCGACCTCGTGATCACGCAGCAGCAGCTGACCGATCGGGCCCGGTCCAAGTCACCGAACTCCATCCATGTCTCGGTCGACAACTTCATGAACTCCCCGAAGTACGAAGAGGTCGTCGAGATGGTGCGCGACCAGCGAAAGGAAGCATGATGAGCGTTCTCACCCCCGAGCAGGTGCGCATCCACCCCGGCAGCGTCACCCGCGAAGCAGCCCTGCAGGAGGCCACCGACATCCTGGTGTCGGTCGGGGCGGTCACCCCCGCCTACGTCGACGCGATGCGTCAGCGTGAGGAGACGGTGTCGACCTACATGGGCAACGGGCTCGCGATCCCGCACGGCACCAACGATGCCAAGGACGCCATCCTGGCGTCGGCACTGTCGGTGGTCCGCTACGACGGCGGCGTCGACTGGGCCGGGGAGCCGGCGACCTTCGTCATCGGAATCGCCGGGGTCGGCGACGAGCACCTGGAGATCCTCTCCCGCATCGCGATCCTGTTCTCCGAGGAAGACGACGTCGCCCGGCTCTCCGCCGCGCAGACGGCGGAAGAACTCTACGCGCTGCTGTCGGAGGTGAACGAAGGATGAGAGCGGTCCACTTCGGGGCCGGCAACATCGGACGCGGATTCGTCGGCCTGCTGCTGCATCAGGGCGGGTACGAGGTCGTGTTCTCCGACGTGGCCGAAACGCTGGTCGATGCCCTCAACGCGGTGGACTCCTACACTGTTCACGAGGCCGGCCCCGGGGGGACCGATCACGTCGTCACAGGCTTTCGGGCCGTCAACAGCCGCTCGAATCCGGATGCCGTCGCCGAGGCGATCGCCCTGGCGGATGTCGTCACCACCGCTGTCGGTCCGACCGTACTGCGCTTCGTCGCCCCCGCGATCGTCGCCGGACTCGCACGCCGCTCGCCCGACGCTGCTCCGCTGCAGGTGATGGCGTGCGAGAACGCCATCGGTGCGACCGATCTGCTCCGGACCGAGATCGAGGCGGCCGCCGGAGCGGAAGCGGGGACTCTCCTCTCTCGCGCAGTCTTCGCCAACACCGCGGTCGATCGCATCGTGCCGGGTCAGCCCGCCGATGCGGGAATCGACGTCACGGTGGAGCCGTACTTCGAGTGGGCGATCGAGTCCGGGCCGTTCGGCGAGAACCTGCCGAACATCCCCGGGGCGCATTTCGTCGACGAACTCGGTCCGTACATCGAACGGAAGCTGTTCACGGTGAACACCGGACATGCCGCCACGGCCTACTTCGGGGCCAGGGCCGGGATCGAGCGCATCTCCGACGCGCTGGCGGACCCGGATATCGCCGGGCGCGTGTCCGCGGCGCTGGAGGAGACTTCTGCGGTTCTCGTCGCCGAGCACGGCCTCGATCCCGCTGAGCTCGCGGCCTATCGCGCCACCATCCTCGAGAGGTTCCGCAACCCGGCACTGATCGACACGGTGCAGCGAGTCGGACGACAGCCGCTGCGCAAGATCTCGCGACATGAGCGATTCATCGGCCCTGCGGCGATGGCTGCCGAACGAGGTCTGCCCTCGGACGCGCTGCTCGACGCGGTCGCCGCCGCGCTGGAATTCGACGACCCCGCCGACGAACAGGCCGTCGAGCTCCAGCGGCTCCTGCGCGCCGAGGACGCCGAGACCCTCACCGCGCGCACGACGGGCCTCGACTCGCGGCATCCGTTGTTCCCCGCCGTTCGGGACGCGGTCGCCGCACGTCAAGAGGCACTCGACGCGGTGTGACCGGTGGCAGCGCACGCTGCTCGGCGCGCTCTCATCTGTCGGAAGGTAGCGTGGAGGTGTGCAGAGAAGACGGGGACGACGCGTCCTGAAATGGGTGCTCTGGGGCCTCGCGATCATCGTGGTCCTCGGGGTCGCAGGAATCGTCGCCTGGAGCCAGATCGGCGTGATGGCCGCCGAGCCCGAGCAGCTCGAGACCGTGCAGGAGAACCCCGGCATCACCGTCGAGGATGCGGAGCAGGGAATCGTGCTCTCCCCCGCCGACGGGGAGTCGGATCAGGGGTTGGTCTTCATCCCCGGCGCCAAGGTCGATCCGTGGGCGTACGCCGCCATCCTGCAGGGTCTGGCGGAAGACGGCGTCACCGTGGTGATCACCCGGCCCTGGTTGAACCTGGCGTTCTTCGATCCGCGCGGTCTCGACTCGTTCACCTCGGCCGCCCCGGATGTCGACAGCTGGAGCGTCGGCGGGCACTCCCTGGGTGGCGTGCGCGCGTGTCAGCTCGCGGTCGACGCGGACGCCCTGGTGCTGTTCGGGTCGTACTGCTCGAACGACCTCTCCGAGACGGGGCTGCCGGTACTCAGTCTCGCGGGCAGCGAAGACGGACTGTCCACCCCCGACAAGATCGATGCGGCGCGCGACGAGCTGCCCGCGGATGCCGAGCTGGTGGAGATCGAGGGCGCCTCGCACGCCTCGTTCGGCGACTACGGTCCTCAAGACGGCGACGGTGTTCCGACGATATCCCCCGAGGACATGCACGCCGAGGTGACCGAACTCACGACGAGCTTCCTCGACGACGTGCCGCGCTGAGGGCCCCCTCACACCGAGGTCGAGAGGACAAGGTCGAGGCTCGGGTGCAGATGCCGAGTCCCCAGCACCGACGCGGCCGACCGCGCCCCGGCCACCAGCGCAGCATCCACGTCCGCTCCGGAGAGACGCGCATCGAGGACCCCCGCGAGGAAGGCGTCACCCGCGCCGTTGGTGTCGACGACCTCCACGGGAACGGCGGCCACGCGGTGCTCCGTGCCGTCGGCGTCGACCGCCACCGCACCGTCCGCCCCGAGCGTGCAGACCGCGAGGTGTGCCCCGTTCGTGATGCACGCATGCAGGAACGCGAGCGGGTCGTCGAGTCGGTCGGCGTTGCAGAAGACGGCATCCGCCGCCGCCAGGAACGGACGGTGGAACTCCGCTTCGCCGTCGTAGTCGTGCACGTCCACCCAGATCGGCTTCCCCGTCGAGCGGGCGAGCGGCAGCAGGCGAAGCGGTTCCGCAGCGAGGTCGAGCACGACGGCATCCGCCTCCGCCATCGCAGACCGCAACGCGTCGTCCTGCTCACCGGTCGCCGCCTGGGGTGTGGCGAGGTACAGCGACACCCGCCCGCCTTCTCGGGTCATCAGGTTCACGTGGCGCTCCGTCGCGCCCTCCGCCCAGCGCACGGCGACACCGGCCGCGTGAAGCGTCTCGCGAATCCGACGTCCGTGCTCGTCGTCAGCTGCCTGCGCGTACAACAGCGTCGAGCGACCGAGCCCGGTGAGGGCCAGCGCTTTACCGGCACTGGTCCCTCCGACGGTCTCCCATGCCTGCTCGGCGAACTGCATGTGCGGGACGGGTTCGGGGAGCCGGTCCAGCAGGATGATCGTGTTCCATGACGCGGGGCCTGCGACGAAGACGGAGGGTGAGGACATGTGATCATCCTGCCGGTTGCGAGCCGGTCACCCGATGCGCGAGATGAGCGCGTCGAGCCCCATGCCGAAGTCGATGCGCACGACGGGGAGGGCGAGCTTGTCGGTGCCCACCTGCACGGACCCGGGCTCGATGGTGCGGGCCATCTCGAAGCCCGCCTGAGTGACTCCGGACTTGGAAGTGTCGTTGTGATGCCCGAACGGATAGGCGATGACCTCGCGCACCCCGAGGATGTCACCGGAGGTGTCGAGGTCGGCAGCGATCTCATCCGCCGTCCAGTTGACCATCCGCCCGTTCCCGTCGTCGCCCGGCTGATGCATGTCGTGCGTGTGCGAGCGGCGCAGGACATAGATCGACGGGGGCGGATCCTGACGATACGCCGTCACCATGAACGACGTCGCCAGCACCTCGTGCTTGTCGATGACCGGTACCGCGAGGTCGAACCACGTCTGGTCGGCATCGTCGTCTGTGATGATCACCGATCGGGCGGGAAGGTGCAGCCGACCGTCGATGAAGGCGCTGAGCTCGTCCCAGGTCGGCAGGTAGAAGCCGGTCGTCGCGATGTGCTCCATGTGCGCGTCGAAATCGCCGATGTATGCGTAGTTCCCGCGCAACCAGCCGTCTTCGCCTTCGGCCCTGGTCGTGAACTGGTGATACATCAGAATCGGGACCTGAGTGTCCTCGGCAGCGTTCTCGGCCGGGGTCTTCCATGCGCTGAACAGCTCGACGTGCTGATCGTCGCACACGACCCGGTCGGCGCCGTTCACGCGCTCGGCCGCGTTGAAGGTCCGCGCGTCCTCCTCCGTGGGATACCAGCCGGCGAACACCCGCCCCTCTGCCGTGACGATCGGCAGAGCCGCATACAGCGCATCCTGCCGCTGCAGCACCGGATCGGAGGGCGCGCCGTCGCCGAGGAAGGTCACCGCGCACGCCAGCGGATCGTCGGCGTCGGCGATCAGCTGCTGTGCCGGGGTGAGCGGGTGCGGTATCAGCGCAGCGCCGGCTCGCGGCACGGCGTCCGCAGGCTCCTGGTGCATCCGGATGAGGACCGCTGCCGAACCCGCCACGAGCACCGAGGCGCCGGCGATGATCGCGACGACGCCGACGCGTCTCTTCCCCCCGGAAGCCACCGTCAGATGTCGAAACCCTCGGCGATCATCTCGACCAGCTCTTCACGTTCCTCCACGGGGAGGAACGTGGCGGCGGCCGCGTTGAACTGGAACGTCTCCAGGTCGTCGAGGTCGTACTCGAACGTCTGGACGAGCAGTGCGAGCTCGCGCGTGAGCGAGGTGGCGCTCATCGTGCGGTTGTCGACGTTCACCGTCACCGCGAATCCGAGCTGATACAGCAGGTCGAACGGATGGTCGGCCAGCGTGTCGCCCCACGCCGCGACCGCTCCCGTCTGCAGGTTGGACGACGGCGACAGTTCGAGCGGGATCTCGCGGTCGCGCACCCACCGGGCGAGGTCGCCGAACTGCACCTGCACCTCATCGCCTTCCTGAGTGACGACCTGCAGGTCTTCCGCGATGCGGACGCCGTGTCCGAGCCGCAGAGCCCGACCGTCCAGCAGCGCGGAGCGGATCGACGCGAGCCCGGCCGCCTCGCCCGCGTGGACGGTGACCGGGAAGAAGTTCTCGGCGAGATAGTCGAAAGCAGCACGGTGATTCGACGGCGGGAATCCGTCTTCCGGCCCGGCGATGTCGAACCCCACGGCGCCGCGTCCGCGGAAGCTCACCGCGAGTTCGGCGATCTCGCGTGCCCGGTCGGTGTGGCGCATGGCGGTGATCAGCTGACCGACGCGGATGCTGCGCCCATCGCGGTCCGCTGCGTCCTCGCCCTCCTCGATGCCCTGCTGCACGGCTTCGACGGCCTGGTCGAGCGTGAGGCCCCCGGTCAGGTGCTGTTCCGGCGCCCAGCGCACCTCTCCGTAGATCACGCCGTCGTGGGCGAGATCCTGGACGAACTCGCGCGCGACCCGCGTGAGCGCCTCTTCGGTCTGCATCACGGCCGTGGTCAGGTCGAAAGTCTTCAGGTACTCGACCAGCGAACCGGAGTCGCTCTGCGTCGCGAACCACTTTCCGAGGGCGGCCGGATTCGACGCCGGAACCTCGATGCCGGCCGAGTCTGCGAGCTCCAGGATCGTCGCCGGCCGCAGCGCACCGTCGAGGTGGTCGTGCAGCGAGACCTTGGGCAGGCTGCGCAGGGAGACGCCACCGACGGTGACATCGCCGTTCGCTTCGATCGACATGGTGATCCTCTCGGTCGCGGGGTGCTCAGATCAGGCTAGCGGTCGCCGGTCACGCAGTGATGCGCTCGCGGACGATCGGAGCACGCTGCGCGTCACTCGACCCCGACGACCCCAGCGCCCAGGCGCCTTCCAGCGCCTCGAGCGCGCGCGGGAAGCGCGCCTCGTCGGCCGCAGACAGCGTGAACAGCGGCTGCCCCTTCACGACACGGTCACCCGGCTTGGCATGCAGGTCGATTCCGGCCTCGTGGATCACCGGGTCTTCCGCCCGCGCACGACCGGCGCCGAGGCGCCACGCCGCGATACCGAACGGCAGTGCGTCCATGCGCTCGATGACGCCATCGGACGATGCGGTGACGACATGCGTCTCACGAGCAGTCGGCAGTGCCGCATCCGGGTCACCGTCCTGAGCTCGGATCATCGCCTTCCAGCTGTCCATCGCACGCCCGTCGTCGAGCGCCGCTTCGACGTCGGCGTCCGGCTGCCCGGCGAGGGCCAGCATCTCTCGGGCGAGGGCGACGGTGAGCTCACGGACATCGGCCGGACCCCCGCCTGCGAGGATCTCGACGGATTCACGGACCTCGTTGGCATTGCCGATCGCCAAGCCCAGAGGCACGTTCATGTCGGTCAGCAGAGCCGTCGTCGCGACGCCGGAATCGGTTCCCAGCGCGACCATCGTGCGGGCGAGTTCCCGCGCACGGTCGATGTCCTGCATGAAGGCTCCGGAGCCGAACTTCACGTCCAACACGAGCGCGTCTGTGCCTTCGGCGATCTTCTTCGACATGATGCTCGACGCGATCAGCGGAATCGCCTCGACCGTGCCGGTGACATCGCGGAGGGCGTAGAGCTTCTTGTCCGCGGGCGCGAGGCCTGACCCTGCCGCGCAGATGACCGCTCCGACATCGCCCTGCATCTGGGCGAACATCTCCTCGTTGCTCAGCGCCGCGCGCCAACCGGGGATGGACTCGAGCTTGTCGAGGGTGCCGCCGGTGTGTCCGAGCCCGCGCCCGCTGAGCTGCGGGACCGCCACACCGAAGCAGGCGACCAGGGGTGCGAGCGGGAGGGTGATCTTGTCGCCCACTCCGCCGGTGGAGTGCTTGTCGACGGTCTTCTTGCCGAGCGCGGCGAAACTCATCCGCTCGCCCGAGGCGATCATGGCATCCGTCAGCACGCGGATCTCGTCACGCTCCATCCCCCGCTGGAAGATGGCCATCGCGAAGGACGCCATCTGCGCGTCGGAGACGTAGCCGCGCGTGTATGCGTCGACCATCCAGCGCAGTGCCGGCTCGGGCACGCGACCCCCGTCGCGCTTGGCGCGGATGACGTCGACCGCGTCGAAAGGTTCGATGGTCATCGTGCCTCCTCGAGGTCGCGCGGGCCGAAGGCATCCGGCAGCACCTCGTCGATCGTGCGGATGCCGGAGACCGTCTCCAACAGCATCCCGGGCATCGCGTGTTCGAAGAGCAGCTGGCGGCACCGACCGCACGGCATGATCGTCTGCCCATCGTTGTTGACGCACACGAACGCCACGAGTTGACCGCCGCCGGACATGTGCAGGTCACCGACCAGCGCGCACTCCGCGCACAGGGTCACCCCGTAGGAGGCGTTCTCGACGTTGCAGCCCGCGACGATCCGACCGTCGGCCACCAGCGCGGCCGCGCCGACGCGGTACCGGGAGTACGGTGCGTACGCCTTCGTCATCGCCTCGGTCGCGACCTGACGGAGTTCGTCCCAGTCGATGTCTGTCATGTCTCTCCTAGGCCTTGATGTACGGTTTGCCGACGGCAGCAGGTGCGCGGATCTGCCCGGCGAACCCTGCGACCGCGAGCAGTGTGACGAGATACGGCAGCATCAGCATGAACTCGCCCGGGATGGGGGTCTTCAGGATCGACAGCAGGTTCTGCAGGTTCGTCGCGAAGCCGAACAGCAGCGCCGCCATGGTGGCGCGGATCGGGTCCCAGCGTCCGAAGATCACCGCGGCCAGGGCGATGAATCCGAGTCCGGCCGTCATCTCCTTGCCGAACTGAGGCACGGACACCAGCGTGAAGTACGCGCCTCCCATACCGGCGATGGCACCCGCCAGCAGCACATTCCAGAACCGTGTCGGGTTGACCTTGATGCCCACGGTGTCGGCGGCCTGAGGGTGTTCGCCGACGGCGCGCAGCCGCAGACCCCACCGGGTGCGGTACAGCCCCCAGGCCACGACGGCGACGGTGAGGAACATCAGGTACCCGATGAAGGTCTGGTTGAAGAGCACGGGCCCGATGATCGGGATGTCGCTGAGGAGGGGGATCTCGATGCGGCCGAAACGCACCGGAGTGTTCAGCTCCGCCTCGTTGGGCGCGAGAAGCGCGCCGTAGAGGAACCCGGTGAGGCCGGTGACGAGCACGTTGAGGACCACTCCGACGATGACCTGCTCCACGAGGTACTTGATCGCGAACGCCGCCAGAACGCTGGCGACGAGCACGCCGCCGATCATCGCCCCGAACAGGCCGACGAACGCGTTCCCGGTGATGCTCGACAGCAGTGCGGCGGAGAAGGCACCGAGCAGCAGTTGCCCCTCGATGGCGACGTTGACCACGCCGGCCCGTTCGCCGATGACGCCGCCGAGCGCGCCGAACACCAGCGGCACGGACAACGAGACCGCACCGAACAGGAGGCTGGTGACGGGGACCAGTCCGCCCGCCGCCGCCCAGACCAGGAAGGCGAACACCGCGATCACGCTGAAGGCCACGATGAGCCAGAGCGACGGGCGACGGTAGTTCCACGCCTGCAGGAACGCACCGACGACCAGCACGACCATGACCCCGAGGAGAACCCACGAGGTCGGGGCTGTGGGCAGCGCCACGTCCGGGAGTTCGAACGCCGAGGACCGATCGCCGAGGCGGAAGGTGCTCGTACCCGTGCGCGGCGCGAGCAGGAAGAGCAGTGCCAGCAGCACGGTCGCTCCTGCGAGCACGAGCGGTGCCTTGAGGTGCCGCTCACGAACGGTCGTGAACTGGACCGTTCCGTCTGCGGCCTGCTTCTGCACGAGAGACATCACGCCATCACCGCTTTCTTCGCCGCTTTGCCTCGGGCTTTGGCTGCCTTCTCGGCATCGGACTTGGGCAGGAAGAACACCGTGCGCAGCAGCGGCGGTGCCGCGATGAACAGCACCACGAGCGACTGCACCACGAGCACGATGTCGACGGGGATGTCCTGTGCCTGCATCGAGAACGACCCGGCCTTGAGCGCACCGAAGAGGATGCCGGCGGCGAAGGTCCCCCACGCGCGACTGCGTCCGAGGAGAGCGACCGTGATGGCGTCGAATCCGATGCCCGCGTCGATCGTCTCGGTCACACCCGACGTGACGGCGCCCTGGATCTGGTTCATGCCGGCGAGACCGGCGAGGCCGCCGGCGAAGAGCATCGCGTAGACGTAGATCCGCTGCACGCTGATGCCCGCCGCGCGTGCCGCATGCGGGTTCTCACCGACGGCGCGCATCCGCATTCCCAGGGCCGACCGCTCGATGAGCCACCATACGAACAGGGTGGCCACGACGACGATCACGAAACCGAGGTCGAGCAGCGGGAACTGCGGTCCCAGCAGCTCGGGGAACTGAGCGCTCTGCGGCGTCGCCGATCCCAGCGCCTGGTTGGTGCCGGGCTTCTGCAGCAGTCCCGGTGTGCGGATCATCCACAGCAGCAGGTAATACGCCACGTAGTTGAGCATGATCGTCAGGATCACCTCGTGCGCTCCGGTGCGCGCCTTGAGCAGGCCGGCGACACCGCCCCAGAGTGCGCCGCCGGCGATGCCGGCGATCAGCGTGGCCAGGATGTGCAGCCAGATCGGCAGGTCGAGGTTGAAGGTGAGCAGCGCCGCGACGCCCACGCCGATGAGCATCTGTCCGCGTGCACCGATGTTGAACAGTCCGACGCGGAACGCGAGAGCGACGCCGAGACCGGCGGCGATCAGCGGGGCCGCGAAACCGAGGGTGTTCGTGAGCGGGCGGATCTGCGCCGCGAAGTCCGCTCCTCGCGCGTTGAAGATCGCCCCGCGGACCAGCGCTTCATAGCCGTTGTAGACCGCGTTCCAGACTGCGGCGAAGGTGTCGCCGGGCTGGTTGAAGAAGTAGACGGATGCCGTCTGCACATCTTCGTTGGTCAGGGCGATGAGGATGCCGCCCACGATCAGCGCCAGCACGATCGCCAGGATCGTGGTGACGGCGCTGCCTCGCAGGATCTCCTTGAGGACGACGTTGCCGCGTGGTGCGTCCGGCACCCCGGACGGGTCGCGGGGAACCGTGCCCGTGCTCGTGCCGAGCTGCTCGGGCGGGAGCCCCTTGGTCACGTCGCCCGCACCGGGCGTCGATCCGCTCACGCGGTCACCTCCGCATCGGCCGCTCCGGCCATCATGAGTCCGAGTGTGTCTCGGGGTGTGTCACCCGGGACGATGCCGATGATCGTGCCGCGGTACATCACGGCGATCCGGTCGGCGAGAGCTGCGACCTCGTCGAGCTCGGTGGAGACGACGATGACCGGGATGCCGGCATCCCTGGTCTCGATGATCCGTTTGTGGATGAACTCGATCGAACCGACGTCGACGCCACGGGTCGGCTGCGCCGCCACCAGCAGCCGGAGATCGCGGCTCATCTCGCGCGCGATCACGACCTTCTGCTGGTTTCCACCGGAAAGCGTCCCGGCAGGCGTCTGCGGACCCTGAGCACGGATGTCGTACTCACGGATGCGCGCCTGCGCGAATTCCTCGAGCTCGCCGCGACGAAGGGTGCCCACCCGGCTGAACGCGGGATCGTCCGATCGGTCGAGGATGAGGTTCTCGGCGACCGAGAACCCGGCGACCAGACCGTCTTCCTTGCGGTCCTCCGGGACGAATCCGACGCCGGCGTCGAGGATCGAGCGCACGCTCTTGCCGACGAGGTCCGCCCCGTCGAGGCGGATGGTGCCTTCGACACGCGCGGCGAGGCCGACGATGGCCTCGACCAGCTCGGTCTGTCCGTTGCCCTGCACACCGGCGATCGCGAGCACCTCGCCCGGCCGCACCGAGAAGTTCACGTCATCGACGACGATCGCACCGGCGGCGGTGAGCACCCGCAGGCCCGTGACCTCGAGGCCGCCGTCGCCGAGGCGGGGTGGCTCCTTGTGCACGGTGAGTTCGACGGCCCGGCCGACCATGAGCGAGGCGAGTTCGGCGTTCGTGGCCGTCGGCGACGCCTCGCCGACGATGCGCCCGAGGCGCACGATCGTGATCTTGTCGGCCACTTCGCGCACCTCGCGCAGCTTGTGGGTGATGAAGACGATCGCTGTGCCCTCGTCGCGGAGCTGACGCATGATGCCCATCAGCTCGTCCGTCTCCTGGGGCGTCAGGACCGCCGTCGGCTCATCGAAGACGAGCACCTTCGCGTCGCGGGAGAGGGCCTTGATGATCTCGACGCGCTGCTGCACTCCGACGGGGAGGTCGCCCACCAGGGCGTCCGGGTCGATGTCGAACCCGAACCGCGATGCGACCGCGCGCACGTGGGCGCGCGCTTCGGCGATGTCGAGTGTGCCGAGTGCCTTGGTCTGCTCGTGTCCGAGCATCACGTTCTCCGCCACCGTGAACACCGGAACGAGCATGAAGTGCTGGTGCACCATTCCGATGCCGGCGGCCATCGCATCACCGGGTCCACGGAAGTGGTGGACGACGTCGTCGAGGAGGATCTCTCCCTCGTCGGCCTGATAGAGGCCGTAGAGCACGTTCATGAGGGTGGACTTGCCCGCCCCGTTCTCCCCCAGCAGCGCATGGATCTGCCCGGGTTCGACGACCAGGTCGATGTGGTCGTTGGCCACGAGGCTGCCGAACCGCTTGGTGATGCCACGAAGTTCGAGCTTCATATCTGCACCCTATCCAGAAGAATTCGAAGAGTCGCATACGAATTGCATGCTCGACCGGCCGCATGACGCGGACCGGCGCAGACATCCGTCCACGGCGCGGGGCGAGTGGCCTCTTGTCGGCCACTCGCCCCGCCCTTGAACTCGATGTCGGTTACGGGGAGTTCGGGGACTCCACCGTGATGTCGCCGGCGACGATCTGGTCCTGCAGGGCCGAGATCTCGTCCATCAGCCCGTCCGGAAGCTCGCCCTCGAAGTCACCGAAGCCCGAGAGCTTGACGCCCTCGTTCTCGAGCGTTCCGACGTACGGAGCCGGGTCGAAGTCGCCTTCGGCCGCTGCGATGGTGGCGTCGTGGACGGCCACGTCGATCGCCTTCATGATCGAGAAGAGCGTGACGTCGGCCACGCTCGAGTCAGCGACGGCGAGGTCGCTGTCGACACCGACGATGAGCGTGTCTTCACCGCTGTCGGCGATGGCTGCGGCCGCGCTCTGGTAGATGGGTCCGCCGACGGGAAGGATGACGTCGACGCCCTGGTCGAGCACACCCTGAGCCGTCTGCTTCGCGGTGTCGTTCGCGTCGAAGCCGCCGGTGAAGGAGCCCTTCTGCGTCTCGATGTCCCAGCCGAAGACCTCGACGGCGCCGGACTTGTCTTCGTTGTACTTCTCCACGCCGAGCTGGAAGCCGTCCATGAAGACCGCGACAGACGGGATCTGCATTCCGCCGAAGGTGCCCACCTTGTTGACGCCGCTCTCGGCCGACCATGCCGCCGAGGCGTATCCGCCCAGGTACGCCGCCTGAGCCGTGTCGAAGACGAGGGGCTTGATGTTGGGAGCGTCGGTCGTCCCGTCGAAGTCGTTGTCCGCGTAGTCGTCGATGATCGCGTAGTCGATCTCCGGGTTCGCGAGAGCCGACTCGACCGTGGCCGCCGACAGCTTGAAGCCCACCGCGACGATGAGCGAGCAGCCCTCCGAGACGGCGGTCTCGAGGTTGGGCGCGTAGTCGTTGTCGTTCGCCGACTCGAACTCGAGAGGCTTGATGCCCAGTTCCTCGGCGGCGCTGTCCATGCCTTCCTTGGCCGACTGGTTGAACGACTTGTCGTTCCAGCCTCCGGCGTCCGAGATGAGGCAGGGGATGAAGTCAGAGTCGACCGGCTTCGTGGAGCCTTCGCCCGATTCGGTCGGCGCCTGGCCGCAACCGGCGAGCGCGAAGACGACTCCGGCGGCGAGCGTCGCGCCGAGAAGCTTCTTGGTGGTGGAGATGGTCAACGGATGCCTCCTCAACGAACCCGCGGCCATCGCGGATCGCTCAAAGTTACCTACTGTTTCAGCTTTTGTGCACACCGGCGCGGGGCGCGCTGGCGAAAGGTTACAAAGCTGAAATCTGCGCGACACATGAGCACCGAGGCGTGCTCATCAGAGCACATCCCCCTGCCCGGTCAGCTTCAGCGACTCCACGACTCCCTTGACGCGCTGCGCGTTCTGCACGGTGGTGACCAGCAGCGCGTCAGGAGTGTCGACGACGACGATGTCCTGCACGCCGACCAGGCTGATCACGCGAGAGGTCTGGCTCACGAGGATTCCGCTCGCGGCATCCGACAGCACTCGCGCATTGGGGCCGAGGACGGCGAGGTCGTTCTTGCGGCCGTTCGTGATGAGCTTGGTCAGTGAGGCGAAGTCTCCGACGTCGTCCCAGTCGAAGTGCCCGGGCACGACCGCGAGGCGTCCGCGACGAGCTGCCGGCTCTGCGACGGCGTAGTCGATCGCGATCTTCTTCAGCCGTGGCCAGATCCGGTCGACAGCAGGGCCACGTCGCTCACGGTCATCCCACGCTTCAGCGAGTTCGAGCAGGCCCGCGTGGAGCTCGGGTTCGTTGGCGGCGAGTTCTTCGAGCAGCACGCTCGCCTTGGCGATGAACATGCCGGCGTTCCAGAGATAACCGCGATCCGCGAGATAGGCCTTCGCCGTGTCGAGGTCCGGCTTCTCCACGAAGCTCTCCACGAGCGCAGCCTCCCGGGCGCGGTCCACCACGAGCTCCGGACCTTTCTTGATGTAGCCGAATCCGATGGCCGGCTCCGTCGGGGCGATGCCGATCGTGCAGATGTACCCCTCGCGGGCCACCTCGACCGCGTCGCGCACGGCGAATTCGAACACCCGGGTGCCGCGGATCACGTGATCCGCGCTGAACGACCCGATGATCACCTCCGGATCGCGGCGGTGCAGGATCGCGGCAGCCAGGCCGATGGCCGCCGCGGATTCGCGCGGTTCGGACTCCAGGAAGACATTGACATCCGCGATCCCCGGCAGCTCCGCTTCCACCGCCGCCCGATGCGCGCGCCCCGTCACGACCGCGATCCGATCAGGCCCGGTGAGCGGCTCGAGGCGATCCCAGGTGTCGCGGAGCAGCGAATGCCCCGAGCCCGTGAGGTCGTGCAGGAACTTCGGCGCGTCCGCCCGAGAAAGGGGCCACAGCCTGCTGCCGATGCCACCGGCGGGGATCACCGCGTAGAAGTCCTTGATCGGCTCGCTCATGGAGTCAGCGTATCGGGCTGCTCATCTGCGCTCCCTCGACTTTCGGCCTCCTGCGCCGCGGATCGCTCGGCGCTGTCGGCGACTTCGTCTCTCGACATCGAGATACTTAGGCTCCCCTTCGTCGCTCCCCCCGCGAGGACAGGAATAGGATGGACAGCGATCGGGCGTGCCTGACACTTCGACAGGCTCACTACTTGGACAAGCACCGCACGCGACCGAGTCACATCGATCCAGGGAGGACGACCGTGTCCACAAGCGCTCGCTTGACACCGTCGATTTCGGAAACCACGTCCAAGACCCCCCGCGGCACCCTCTACCGGGGTCGCGAAGGCATGTGGTCGTGGGTGCTTCACCGCATCACCGGAGTCGCCATCTTCTTCTTCCTGTTGGTGCACGTGCTCGACACGGCACTGATCAGGGTGTCGCCGGAGGCGTACAACGCCGTCATCGGCACGTACAAGAACCCGATCATGGCGCTCGGCGAGGTGGTGCTGGTCGCCGGCATCGTGTTCCACGCCATGAACGGCCTGCGCATCATCGCGGTCGACTTCTGGTCGAAGGGCGCGAAGTACCAGCGCCAGCTCTTCTGGGGTGTCCTCGCGGTGTGGGTCGTCATCATGGCCGGCTTCGTGCCCCGCCACCTCATGCTCGCGTTCGCCGGCTTCGGAGGAGGACACTGATGGCCACGCAGACCACTGCCGCCCCCGTGCGCCGCCAGCGCGGTGTGAACCTCGAGAAGTGGGGCTGGATCTTCATGCGCGTCTCGGGCGTCGTGCTCGTCGTGCTGATCTTCGGCCACCTCTTCATCAACCTCATGGTCGGAGAGGGCATCCACGCCCTCGACTTCGCATTCATCGCCGGGAAGTTCGCCTCGCCGTTCTGGCAGTGGTGGGACGTCCTCATGCTCTGGCTCGCCCTGATCCACGGCGGCAACGGCATGCGGACGATCGTGAACGACTACGTGACCACCGAGAAGGCGCGCAAGGCGCTGGTCTGGGCGATCGGCCTCGCCGCCGGTCTGCTCATCGTCCTCGGCACGCTCGTCGTCTTCACGTTCGACCCGTGCCTGGGAGTGACCGAATCGAGCACGCTGTGGGAACAGTGCCAGACGCTGGGCAAGTAGAAGAGAAGGCAAACGAGAAGTGACTGCAGAGACCCAGGATTCCGTCGTCCGCGACGGCGTGCACTACCACCAGTTCGACATCGTCATCGTCGGCGCCGGAGGCGCGGGGATGCGTGCGGCGATCGAAGCCGGCTCCGGCGCGAAGACCGCCGTGATCTCCAAGCTGTACCCCACGCGCTCCCACACCGGAGCCGCGCAGGGCGGCATGGCGGCGGCCCTCGCCAATGTCGAAGAAGACTCCTGGGAGTGGCACACCTTCGACACGGTGAAGGGCGGCGACTACCTCGTCGACCAGGATGCTGCCGAGATCCTCGCGAAGGAGGCGATCGACGCCGTCATCGACCTCGAGAACATGGGCCTCCCCTTCAACCGCACGCCAGAGGGAAAGATCGACCAGCGCCGTTTCGGCGGCCACACGGCTGAGCACGGCAAGACGCCGGTGCGGCGCGCGTGCTACGCCGCCGACCGCACAGGTCACATGATCCTGCAGACGCTGTTCCAGAACTGCGTGAAGCTGGGCATCAACTTCTTCAACGAGTTCTACGTGCTCGACCTGCTCACGGTGAAGGATGCCGACGGCACGACGCAGGTCTCCGGTGTGGTCGCCTACGACCTCGCCACCGGTGAGCTGCACGTCTTCCAGGCCAAGGCCGTCATCTTCGCGACCGGCGGGTTCGGCAAGATCTTCAAGACGACTTCCAACGCGCACACCCTCACCGGTGACGGCGTCGGCATCGTCTGGCGCAAGGGCCTCCCCCTCGAAGACCTGGAGTTCTTCCAGTTCCATCCGACGGGTCTGGCCGGTCTCGGCATCCTGCTGACCGAGGGCGCCCGCGGTGAGGGCGCGATTCTGCGCAACGCCTCCGGCGAACGATTCATGGAGCGCTATGCGCCCACGATCAAAGACCTCGCCCCGCGTGACATCGTCGCGCGCTGCATGGTCCAGGAGGTCGCGGAAGGCCGCGGCGCCGGCCCCCACAAGGACTACGTGCTGCTGGACTGCACGCACCTGGGAGCCGAAGTGCTCGAGACCAAGCTTCCCGACATCACCGAGTTCGCGCGCACCTACCTGGGCGTCGACCCGGTGGTGGAGCCCGTTCCGGTGATGCCCACCGCGCACTACGCCATGGGCGGCATCCCGACCAACAACGAGGCCGAGGTGCTCGCCGACAACACCACGGTGGTCCCCGGTCTCTATGCGGCCGGCGAGTGCGCCTGCGTGTCGGTGCACGGCGCGAACCGCCTGGGCACCAACTCCCTCCTCGACATCAACGTCTTCGGCAAGCGTGCCGGGCGGAACGCGGTCGAGTACGTCAAGACCGCCGAGTTCGTGCCGCTTCCGGAGAACCCCGCCGGCTTCGTCTCGGGGATGCTCGAGGGCTTGCGCAACAACCAGGGAACCGAGCGCATCGCCGTGCTCCGCAAGGCGCTCCAGGACGAGATGGACAAGGGCGCACAGGTCTTCCGCACCCACGAGTCGCTCGAGCACGTCCTCGGCGTCATCAAGGAACTGCGCGACCGCTACATGAACGTGCACGTCGACGACAAGGGCAAGCGCTTCAACACCGACCTGCTCGAGGCCGTCGAGCTGGGATTCCTGCTCGACATCGCCGAGGTCGTGGTCTACGCGGCCCAGAACCGCCAGGAGAGCCGTGGCGGGCACATGCGCGACGACTTCCCGAAGCGCGACGACGAGAAGTACATGCAGCACACGATGGCCTACCTGACGGGCGACCCGCATTCGTCCACACCGAGCGATCACATCGAGCTCGGCTGGAAGCCCGTGGTGTTCACGAAGAACGAACAGGGCGAGTTGAACTACCCGCCGATGGAGAGGAAGTACTGAGCATGTCGAACGCCATCGC
Source organism: Microbacterium sp. CGR2 (assembly GCF_003626735.1). NCBI lineage: Bacteria > Bacillati > Actinomycetota > Actinomycetes > Micrococcales > Microbacteriaceae > Microbacterium > Microbacterium sp. CGR2. Next base: position 133,092 of record NZ_RBHX01000002.1, read on the forward strand.
GGAAGCTCCCGCAGACAGCGGAGCAGAGCCCGCCATCCAGTCGTTCATCGTGACGTTCAACATCCGACGGTTCGACCCGGAGGTCGATTCCGAGCCGCACTGGGTCGACTACGACGTGGAGCTCTATTCGACCGACCGCGTGCTCGACGCCCTGCACAAGATCAAGTGGGAGGTCGACGGCTCGCTGAGCTTCCGCCGCTCCTGCGCGCACGGCATCTGCGGTTCCGACGCGATGCGCATCAACGGTCGCAACCGTCTCGCCTGCAAGACGCTGATCAAAGACCTCGACATCTCCAAGCCGATCTACGTCGAGGCCATCAAGGGGCTCCCCCTCGAGAAGGACCTCATCGTCGACATGGAGCCGTTCTTCGCGTCGTACCGCGATGTGCAGCCGTTCCTCGTCGCCAACTCCGTCCCGGAGAAGGGCAAGGAGCGCGTCCAGACGATCGCCGACCGCGAGATCTTCGACGACACGACCAAGTGCATCCTGTGCGCCGCGTGCACCTCGTCCTGCCCCGTGTTCTGGACCGACGGTCAGTACTTCGGCCCGGCCGCCATCGTCAACGCACACCGATTCATCTTCGACTCGCGTGACGACAACGCGGCCGTGCGTCTGGACATTCTCAACGACAAGGAAGGCGTGTGGCGCTGCCGTACGACCTTCAACTGCTCCGAGGCCTGCCCCCGGGGTATCGAGGTGACGAAGGCCATCGCCGAGGTCAAGCAGGCGATTCTTCGCGGTCGTCCGTGACGCGTGCGGGCGACATCCGCTGAGGTCTCGCCCGCCATGCCGCTTGGATAGGGTGATCACGTGTCTGAACCCGATGGCGCCGCCGCCGAGACCGGCCGTCTCGATGCCGCCGTCGAGCGCGCCACCGCGCTGACGCAGCGCACGCTCGGCCTGTTCCCCGTCCGGGTCTGGCGTCATTTCCTCCAGCACAACGGCTTCCTGCTCGCTGCAGGCGTGAGCTATCAGGCGCTCTTCGCGATCTTCGCGGCGATCTACCTGGCCTTCGCCATCGCCGGTCTCTGGCTCGGGGGCAGCGCCGAGGCGGTGGACGGTCTGATCGACATCATCAACAGCTACGTCCCCAACCTGATCCTCCCCGAGGGCGGAGTGTTCACACCCGAACAGGTGCAGGAGATCGCCGCCGGCACCACGGGGGTCCTGAGCATCACCGGCCTCATCGCCCTCGGCACCGTGATCTGGACAGCCATCGGATGGGTGACCTTCTCACGACGCGCGACGAGAGACATCTTCGGCCTGCCGCCCGACCGCCGCAGCTACGTGGTCCTCAAGGCCCGCGATCTGCTGGCCGCCTTGATCTTCGGGGCCTCGCTGGTCGTCGGCTCGCTCCTCAGCTCCGCCAGCGCCGCGGTGCTGAGCTGGGTCGTGAGTCTGCTGGGCTGGGACGGCGGCTCCGACGGCATCAACATCAGCATTCGCATCGGGACGGTCCTGGTCTCTTTCGTACTGATGTCATCGGCGCTTGCGGCGATGGTCCGCTTCCTCACCGGGACGTCGTTGCAGTGGCGGACGATCTGGCCGGGCGCCCTCCTCGGTGGCGGCGCGATGACCGTCCTCCAGTACGGGGCAGGATTTCTGCTGAGCTACACCCCCAGCAATCCGCTGCTCGCGACGTTCGCCATCTTCATCGGGCTGCTGTTGTGGTTCCGCGTCAACGGTGTCGTGATGCTCGTGGCGTCCTCCTGGATCGCGGTCGCCGCGAAGGATCGCGACCTTCCTCTGATCCCGCAGAGCGAGGCCGAGCGTCGACTGGCCGAGCACCGGACGCTGATGATGGCGGCGACCATCCGTCTGCGGGAGGCGCGCGCGGCCCGCGACTCCGCGCCGTGGTATCGCACCTGGGCTGCAGAGCGGGCCGTCCGTGATGCGGAGGACGCCCTTGCCGCCGTCGAGGCGTCCGCTCCCCCGCCCGTGGAATCGCCCTCGCCTCTCGCGCAACGCCTCCTCGCCGATCTGCACCGGCCGTCTCGGGATGTCCGACCCCGCGCCTAGGCTGGCAACCATGCGTCATCTGAGAATCGCCACGGTCAATGTCAACGGGATCCGAGCGGCGGCTCGCAACGGGATGAGCACCTGGCTGGATGCCGCCGACATCGACATCCTCACGCTCCAAGAGGTCCGTGGGCAGGACGAACACCTCGAGGCCGCCCTTCCCGGGTGGTGGTTCGTGCACGACGAAGCGACCGCCAAGGGCCGCGCGGGGGTGGCGATCGCGAGCCGTACGCCCGCCATCGCGTCGCGCTCCGACTTCGGCCCCGAGGACTTCGACTCGAAGGGCCGCTGGATCGAAGCCGACTTCCTGATCGGAGATCGCCCGCTGACCGTGGTGAGCGCCTACGTGCACTCCGGTGAAGCCGACACCCCGAAGCAGGACGAGAAGTGGAAGTTCCTCGATGCGTTCGGTGCCCGACTGAGCTCGCTCAATGTCGACGGCGCTCTCGCCCTCGTGACGGGAGACCTCAACGTGGGGCACCGCGAGCTCGACATCAAGAACTGGCGCGGAAACCGGAAGAAGGCGGGGTTCCTCCCTCGCGAGCGCGCGTACTTCGATCGTTTCCTCGGTGAGGCGGGGGCCGAGGTCACCGGTGCCGACGGATCGGTCGGCACCGGCCTCGGGTGGGTGGACGTGGGCCGTCGATTCCACGGGGAGGTCGACGGCCCCTACACGTGGTGGTCGATGCGCGGTCAGGCATTCGACAACGATTCGGGCTGGCGCATCGATTATCACCTCGCGACGCCGGCTCTCGCCGAGCGCGTCGAGACGTACCACGTCGCGCGTGCGGCCGCCTACGACCAGCGCTGGAGCGATCACGCTCCGGTGGTCGTCGACTACCGCTACTGAGTCGGCGGGGCATCCTCTTCGGAACGTCCGATGTAGCGATACCACCCGCGATATTCGAGGACCGTCCCGAACACCGGGTTGGTGGCGCGCATCTCGATGGTGCGACGACCGCTCTCCTCGTCCCAGCCGTCCTCCAGATCCACGGAGACACCGAGGATGCCCCGTAACGCGAACCGTCGGCCCCACAGGCGCAGCGCGACCCGGCGAGTGCGCATCCGCAGACCACCCCGGTCACTCACGCTGCACTCTTCGATGAGTTCGACGCGTCCACGCGTCCCCAGGATGTTGCGGACCATCCCCGGGATCGCACTCTCGGTGAGCCGGTCCGCGATGTACTGGGTCTTGCCGGGGAAGCGGAACTCGCGGATCGTGTCGAGGGTCGCTCGCCCATCGGGGGTGCGGCCCGTGGCGGTGCGAATTCCGAACGGCACATCGCGTCCGAATCGGGTGACCAGCATCTGCGGGCCGACCACCGGCACCGCCAGTGCGCCCCACCTGCCGAACCGACTTCCCGCCACGGTGAAGACTCCCTCCGCCCGCTCGATACCACCCGGCGCTCTCAGCTGCGCGAGGATCTCCGGGTGCAGTCGCTCGGCATCCGCCCCCAGGGCCGCCAGAAAAACCTGCCCTCGCGCGTTCTCGGTCGTCATGCCGACAGCGTAGGACGCTGCCCCGCGCGGGATGCGTCGCCTCGCGAGCCGCGACCGCCATCCCCCGTAGGATTGGTGTCGTGACGAAACCTCGCCTTTACTCCGGAATGCAGCCATCCGCCGACTCCCTCCAGATCGGCAACTACATCGGCGCGCTCCTCCAGTGGCGAGATCTGCAGACCTCCTATGACGCGTACTTCTCCGTCGTCGACATGCATGCTCTCACCGTCGCCCAGGACCCCGCGGAGCTCCGCGAGAAGACGCGTCGCACGGCGGCCCAGTACATCGCCGCCGGCATCGAACCCTCGCAGTCGACGCTGTACGTGCAATCGCACGTGCGCGCCCATGCCGAACTCGCATGGATCCTGAGTACCATCACCGGTTTCGGTGAAGCCGGTCGGATGACCCAGTTCAAGGACAAGTCCGCGCGGTACGGCCAGGATGCGACGAGCGTCGGCCTCTTCACGTACCCCGTGCTGATGGCCGCCGACATCCTGCTGTACCAGACCGATGTGGTTCCGGTCGGGGACGATCAGAAGCAGCACGTCGAACTCACCCGCGACCTCGCCGAGCGATTCAACTCGCGTTTCGGCACCACTTTCACGGTGCCGATTCCGGTGATCCAGAAGGACACGGCCCGCATCTACGACCTGCAGAACCCGACGTCGAAGATGTCGAAGTCGGCCGAGAGCGATGCCGGTGTGCTCTGGATGCTCGATGACCCAGCCAAGTCGGCCAAGAAGATCATGCGTGCGGTGACCGACAACGAAGGCTCAGTGCGTTTCGACCGCGAGACCAAGCCGGGCGTCTCCAACCTGCTCACGATCTACGCAGCCCTCACCGGCCGCCAGATCGCCGCCATCGAAGACGAGTACGCCGGTCGCGGGTACGGCGACTTCAAGAAGGGCCTCGCCGAGGTCGTGGTGGGCGAGTTCGAACCGGTGCGCGCGCGCGCCCTCGAGCTTCTCGACGATCCGGCAGAACTCGACCGGATCCTGGCCGAGAACGCCGGGCGAGCGGATGCCGTCGCCGACACCACCCTTTCCGCGGTGTACGACAACGTGGGGCTGCTCCGTCGCGTCTGAGTGGCGCCCGTAGGATGGGCTCGTGACCGATCCGCAGCTGCCTCCCCCGCCGGGCGCCGTCCCGCCCGTCCCCCCTGCGCCGTCCGGAGCCATCCCGCCCGCGCCGCCGGCATACGCCGCCGCCCCGCCTCATGCAGCTCCCCCCGGGGCCTATCAGGTGCCGGTCGGCGGTTACGCGGCGCCGACGGGTGCATACGCCGTGCCTGATGACGCTTCACAGCCGTCGCGCCTCCCAGGTATCCTCGCGCTGATCCTCGCGGTGGTCGCCGCAGTGGTGACTCCCATCGTGGCGGCCGTCAGCGGCTTCGAGATCGGCCGCCGCATCCCGCAGGGCATCACCACGACGAGCAGCGACGTCCTCAGCTTCCTGTCCCCCGCCCGCGATCAAGTGCTCTGGGCAGAGGTGGCTTTCTGGACCGGAACCGTCCTCGGGATCGCGGCGATCGTGATCGGGATCATCGCGATTCGGAAGAAGCAGGGGCGCGGAGCGGGAATCGCGGCGCTCGTGGTCGCAGTTCTCGCGCCGATGATCTTCTTCCTCGTGCTGGTCATCGCCTTCTCCGCCGGCAGCGCGGCGGGGTTCGCCGACTTCACCGGCTGAGCAGGCGAGCGACCGCTCAGCGAGGGGCGTGGTGTTTCTGCTGCGCGGCAAGCAGGCCTTCGCCCACCAGCAACTCGGCGGCGTCCGCCGCATCCGCGATCAGAAGCGGCAGGTTCGGGCGTTCTTCCTTGCCGAAGGGCGCGAGTACCCAGTCCGCAGGGTCCTGGCGTCCGGGCGGACGCCCGATCCCGACCCGCACGCGAGGGAAGTCCGGGGTGCCGACGGCGCGGGCGACATCACGCACGCCGTTGTGGCCGCCGTGTCCACCGCCGATCTTGAGCTTCACGGAATCGAACGGGATGTCGAGCTCGTCGTGGACGACCACGATCCGCTCCGGCGGCACGCTGTAGAAGCGCGCGAGAGCCGCCACCGGCGTGCCCGACACGTTCATGAACGTGTTCGGTTTGGCCAGCACCAGCTTGTCGGCCCCCGGTCGCAGCCAGGTTTCGACGACCCGGGCGCCGCCTTTGTGCTCGCGGAAGCTTTCGCTTCTCCTGGCTGCGATCTCATCGACGACCATCTGACCGACGTTGTGCCGGGTGGTCTCGTAGCGCGGGCCGGGGTTGCCCAGGCCCACCACCAACCAGGTGGATGGCATGTCCTCGTCCTTTCGCGCCGCGCCCCGCGAGGGACCCGGTCAGGATACGACAGAGGGGACGCGATCCGATCGCGTCCCCTCTGTGCTGAAACTCGCGGAGACTACTCTCCGGCGTTCTCCGAGGCAGCTTCGCCTTCGCCCTCGGCGGGTGCGTCGAGGTCTTCCTCCTCGTCCGGGATCGAGATCGAGACGATCAGCACCTCGGGGTCGGCCAGCAGCGTGGAGCCCTGGGGCAGGGTCACGTCGGCGGCGGTGATGTGCGCGCCGTCTTCCAGGCCCTCGACGGAGACCTCGAGGCCCTGCGGGATGTGGGTCGCCTCAGCCTCGATGGAGAGCGTGTTGGCTTCCTGGTTCACCATGGTGCCGGGAGCGGACTCGCCGACGACGTTGACGGGCACGTCGATGGTGACCTTCTCGCCCTTGCGGACCACGAGCAGGTCGATGTGCTCGATGATCTGGTGCACGGGGTCCTTCTGCACGTCCTTGACCAGCGCGAGCTGCGACGTGCCCTCGATGTCGAGCTCGAGCAGCGCGTTCGCGCGACGGATGATGAGCGAGACCTGGTGGCCCGGCAGTGCGACGTGCACCGGGTCGGTGCCATGGCCGTAGATGACGGCGGGGATCTTGCCGGCGGCGCGGAGGCGGCGGGCGAAGCCCTTGCCGAAGCTCTCGCGGAGCTCGGCGTGGACCTTGTTGTCTTCAGACATGAGGTTCTCCTTCGGGGCACGCAGCCAAAGCGCCGCGCGGTGGTCTTGGAATTGTGATCTCGAACGCAGACGCGTGAGGAAAGCCACCGGCTTGCTCCGCCGCGTCGATAACGGATGTCCGCGCACGCGCAGAAGCATCCCTCGCCGAGGTACAAGCTCAATGGTACCGGATGACCCGATAAGCTGAGGACACCGGACCTTTTCTGCAGATCACGGAGAACCTCATGCTCGACGGCGCCTTTTTCTCGCACGTACTTCTCTGGCTGATCGGTGCGATGAGCGTGTGTGCTGCCGTTGCGACGGCCGGCGCCCTGTTCTCGCTCGGCAGGGGCGGCGCCCGCAAGGACTGAGCCGCTCGGCCGCCGTCAGGCGAGCGTCACACCCGCAGCCCCGCCGATCAGCGCGACAGCTTCGACGACGCCGGCCGACTCGTCCACGCGGATGCCGCGCTCATCCGGTTCGAGGGGCTCCAGGGTGAGCAGCTGCGAATCCAGCAGCGACGCCGGCATGAAGTGCGCCGAGCGGAGCTTCACCCGTTCTGCGAGGACCGACCGGCCTACGGCCAGTTCAGCGAAGAACGCGTCGGGCTCCCCGGCGCGGATGGCATCGCGGTAGCTGCGCTTCAGCGCGGAGCACGCGACCACGATGCGTTCGCTCGCGCGAAGCGTCTCCCCCACGAGTGCCAGCCACGGCATCCGGTCGTCGTCGTCGAGCGGAATGCCGGCCGCCATCTTGGCGACGTTGCTCGGGGGATGCAGATCGTCTCCGTCGACGAAGGCCGCCCCGAGACGCTCAGCCAAGGCGAGCCCGACGGTCGACTTCCCGGAGCCGCTCGGCCCCATCACCACGATGCGCACAGGAGCGCTTTCGGCTGCCACGAGGCTCAGTAGAACTCGACGGTGTCGACCACCGCGCGCAGTTCGTCTCCGTCCAGAAGTCGTGTGGCGTTCTCGGCGAATCGGCGGGCGATCCGCTCCTCTTCCTGCGAGCTGAGCGCTGCCGTGTGCGGGCTGACGAGAACGTTCGGATGCGACCAGAGAGGGGAAGCCGGATCCAGCGGCTCCTGCTCGAAGACATCGAGGCCCGCGAACGCGATGCGTCCGTCGTCGAGGGCCGCGAGCAGAGCGTCTTCGTCGATGACCGTCCCGCGGCCGACGTTGGTGAGGATCGCCCCGGGCTTGACAGCGTCGAAGACCTCTTCCCCGATCAAGTGGTGCGTCTGGTCTGTGCCGGGGAGAGTCACCACGATCGCGTCCACTTCACCGACCGCGTCGGCGAGGCGATCCAGGGGAACGAGCCGGTCGACGCCGTCGACGGGCTCGCCGGAACGCGTCGTCCCCCAGACCGTCGCTCCCAGAGCATGGAAGCGCCGGGCGCACTCCGTGCCGATACCCCCGAGCCCCACCACGAGGACCGTCATGTCTTCGATCTGCCGCATCTCCCAGCGGTCTGGCCAGGTACGGCTCCGCTGGTCGGCCAGCAGACGAGGAAGCCCTTTCGCCCCGGCCATCACGGAGAACACCGCGAATTCGGCCAGGGTCCCGCCGTGAACTCCGGCACTGGTCGTGAAGACGATGCGATCCAGGTGGGCTCGATCGAGACCGGCGGCCTTGACGGTGCTCCCCCCGCCCGCGGCCGTCGTCATCACCCAGCGCAGGTCCGGATTGGCCTTCACCGTGCGGGCCAGGGCGCCCGCGTCGACGTCGGGGATGCCGAAGAGGACATCGGCCGAATCGACCATCGCCTGGAATGCTTGCTCCTGCGCGGACGTGCGGCGGTGATCCGGATCGCCTGTCCAGTCGGCCGGTCCGCGCATCGGCGGCATCAGCGAGTGGTCGCGAACGACCTCCAGCCGCGGTTCGAGCTTCTCGATCAGTCGACACAGGGCCTCGCGCAGCGGTACCGCGACGACGGCTCGCAGCCTGTTCTCCGACTCCGCCACGGCGATCCTCCTCGAAAGTTCTCGTCCGACCAGCGTAGAGGCCGCCGACCTCCGCCACCGAACCCCGACGTGTCACGGGAGGACGCGAAGCGGTCACACGCGCGCAGCGCATGCCTGGCAGCGATACGCTGAAACCACCCCTTCTTCACGATCGAGGAGCCTTCTGTGCCCGAAGCATCAGCGAACATCGGAGTCGTCGGACTCGCCGTCATGGGTTCGAATCTCGCCCGCAACCTCGCCAGCCGCGAGGGGAACACCGTGGCGATCTTCAACCGCAGCTACGAGAAGACCCGGACGCTCTTCGACGAGCATCCTGAGGCGGGCTTCGTTCCCACGCAGACGTACCAGGAGTTCGCGGACTCTCTGCAGAAGCCACGCACCGCGATCATCATGGTCAAGGCCGGCGGCGCGACGGATGCCGTGATCAACTCGCTGGTCGAGGTGTTCGAGCCCGGCGACATCATCGTCGACGGCGGCAACGCGTACTTCCCCGACACGATCCGTCGCGAGAAGACGGTCCGTGAGACGGGGATCAACTTCGTCGGCGCCGGGATCTCCGGCGGCGAGGAAGGGGCCCTGAACGGTCCGTCGATCATGCCCGGCGGGTCGGATGAGTCCTGGGTCACGCTCGGGCCGATCCTGAAGTCGATCGCCGCCGTCGCCGAGGGCGAGCCGTGCGTCACGCACGTCGGTCACGATGGCGCCGGTCACTTCGTGAAGATGGTGCACAACGGCATCGAGTACGCCGACATGCAGCTCATCGCCGAGGCGTACGACCTGATCCGCCGCGGCACCGGAAAGACGCCGTCAGAGATCGCCGACATCTTCGCCGAGTGGAACAGGGGCGAGCTGGAGTCGTACCTGATCGAGATCACCGCCGAGGTGCTGCGTCAGGTGGATGCCGAAACCGGCAAGCCGCTCGTCGACGTGATCCTCGACCAGGCCGGCGCCAAGGGCACCGGCGCCTGGACCGTGCAGACCGCACTCTCACTCGGCGTTCCGGTGTCCGGCATCGCCGAAGCCACCTTCGCTCGCTCGCTGTCGTCGCACCCGGAGCAGCGCGCTGTCGCCGGCGCTCTCCCCGGCCCGGACGAGGAGTTCGAGGTCGAGGACACCGACGCGTTCATCGAAGACGTGCGCCTCGCGCTGTACGCGTCGAAGATCGTCGCGTACTCGCAGGGGTTCGACGAGATCCGCGCCGGTGCTGCCGAATACAACTGGAAGATCGACCTCGGCGCGATCAGCAAGATCTGGCGGGGCGGCTGCATCATCCGCGCGCAGTTCCTCAACCGCATCGCCGACGCCTACGGCGCCGACCCGCAACTGCCCGTGCTGCTCACCGCGCCGTACTTCACCGAGGCGATCACGCGCGCGCAGGCCGCCTGGCGCCGGGTGGTCATCACCGCCGCACAGGCCGGGATCCCCGCACCGGCGTTCTCGTCGTCCCTGTCGTACTACGACGGCATCCGCGCCGACCGCCTCCCCGCCGCGCTCGTGCAGGGCCAGCGTGACTTCTTCGGCGCGCACACGTACAAGCGCATCGACAAGGAAGGCACCTTCCACACGCAGTGGTCGGGCGACCGCACCGAGATCGAAGCCGAAGACACCCACTGACGCGATTTCGACGAAGGGGCCGGCGACCGACAGGTCACCGGCCCCTTCGTGCGTCACAGGGCGACGTTGTGATTGCGACGGAACACGTTGTTCGGGTCCCACTGCGCCTTGACCTGGCGCAGCCGTTCATACCCGGCTTCGGTGAACATGCCGCGCACGGCATCCGCGCGTTCGGTGGCGGCGAAGTTGCCGTACTCCGCGAGCCGGCCCTTCTCGATGGCCTGCCAGTCGGCGATGATCTGCGCGCGCGTGGCGTCGTCGACCATTCCGGGAATGTCGAAGGCTCCCGCCATGACGAACCATGTCGCCGCTCGCGCCGGGAACGCCGTGTGCTCCTGCGGCACATCGCCGAACGCACCGCCCAGCGATCGCAGGAAGATGACGGATGCCGGATACGTACGACGGAAGGCGACGAGCCGCTCGATGAGATCGTCGCCGAGTTCGGCGAAGAGCCCGTTGCCTCCGATGAAGCCGGGCGGGGCCGCCGGCTCGTCGGGCGACTCGTTGGGCTGCGGCATCTCGACCAGGATGTCGCGGTACGCCGGAGTCGTGATCTCTGTGCGCACGCCGTCGATGGCGGTGATCGGCTCCCACACGTGGCCCAGTCGCTCCGGATCGGGCGCCGCCCAGACTGCGCTCAGCCGCGCTCCGGCCGGGGCGCTCGGGTCCATCGCGGGCACATCCATGTAGGTCGCCGTGAGCTCGCGCGGGGCATCTCGCAGCAGATCGCGTGCGGCGCGCAGCACCGATACGGCGTCGCCGTCGATGACACTCTCGGCGAATGCGATGCCGGGCAACGGGTGGGCAGCGAAATCGAAGCGCGTCACGACGCCGAAGTTGCCGCCACCCCCGCGCAACGCCCAGAACAGATCCGGGTGTTCGACGGCCGAGGTCTCGACTATTTCCCCGCCCGCGGTGACCACCTGGGCGCCGATCAGCTGATCGACGGCGAGCCCCCAGGCGCGCACCATCCAGCCGACGCCGCCGCCGAGCGTGAGACCGCCCACACCGACGGTGGCTGTGTCGCCCGAACTCAGGGCGAGGTCGTGAGCGGCGAGGGCCTTCGCGACATCGCCCCAGACAGCACCTCCTCCGACGTGAACCGTCGCGCCGTCGACGGTGATGTCGGCCAAGCCGCCGAGTTCGATGCGGAGACCGTCGTTCGGGGCATGGGACCAAGGCCCGTGCCCGCCGGCCACGATGGTGAGAGGAACGGATTCCTGAACCGCACGCAAGACGAGATCGGCGACGTCGTCGGCGGTGGTGGGGCGGTGAATCGAGGGAAGGGAAGCATCCACGCTGTCAGCCATGGCGTCATGGTAGCGGGGTCGTCGGACATCGCTCCCAGACAACGCATAGCTCGCTCCATAGAAATCACATAGGAGATTCCGCAGAATGGGGGCATGACCACCGATCTGCCCGAACTCCGCCGCCCCGACGGCTCGCCCCTGCGCATCCTCGCCGTCGACGACGAGCAGATGCTCACCGACCTTCTCGCGATGGCTCTGCGGATGGAGGGCTGGGAGGTGCGCACCGCCTCCTCCGGACTCGAGGCGCTCCAGGTCGCGCGGGAGTTCGAACCTGACGCGCTCGTGCTCGACATCATGATGCCCGACCTCGACGGGATGTCCGTGCTGAGGCGGCTCCGCGAATCCGGCAGCCTCGTTCCCGTGCTCTTTCTGACGGCGAAGGACGCCGTGGGCGACCGCGTCGCCGGGCTCACCGCGGGCGGCGACGACTACGTCACCAAACCCTTCAGCCTGGAAGAGGTCATCGCGCGCCTCCGGGCCATCATCCGCCGCACCGGCCATGCCACCACGGACGACGGCCAGTCGATCCTCCGCGTCGCCGACCTCACCCTCAATGAGGACAGCCATGAGGTCGCACGAGACGGCGACGAGATCGAGTTGACGGCGACGGAGTTCGAGCTGCTGCGCTACCTGATGCGCAACGAGCGGCGCGTGCTCTCGAAGGCGCAGATCCTCGACCGGGTCTGGAGCTACGACTTCGGCGGCAAATCGTCGGTCGTCGAGCTCTACATCTCCTACCTGCGCAAGAAGATCGATGCGGGTCGCACTCCGCTGCTGCACACCGTGCGCGGCGTCGGGTACATGATCAAGGCCCCTCAGTGAGCGATGCGGCGGTGCCGCGGCGTCCGATGAGCCTGCAGTCACGGTTGATGACCGCCGTGATCGGGTTCGTGTCGCTCATCCTCGTCATCGTCGCCGTCATCACCAGTGCCACCCTGGGCACGACCCTCGAGGATCAGCTCGACGAGGAACTGGCCGGCTACGCCCACGAAGTCACCGGACTGGTGGACCGTCAAGAGGCCGACAAAGCCACCGCTGCCAACGTCCTGGCCGGCAAGAACATCCCCGTCGGTCTGCTCGTCGCCGTCTCGAGTCCGATCACCGGCACGAGCGGTGTCACAGCGAACTATTCCGAGGACGGGCTCAACGGCACCCTCCAGAACCTGAGCGCGGCGCAGCTCAATGAGATCGACGCCGCGCTCCGCGGTGCACCAGTCGCGACCGTCTCGCTTCCGGACCTCGGCTCCTACCGGATCGCGGTCACGAGGACGAGCAACGGAAGCCTGGTGGTGACGGGATTGCCGCGCGACGACATCCAGAACCAGCTCACTCAACTGCTCACCGTGATCGCGCTCGCGACCATCGGCGGACTCATCCTGTTGGCGCTCACGACGGCGATCACGATCCGCGTCGGCCTGCGGCCCCTCCGAGCGGTCGCATCGACGGCGACCCGTGTGGCCGATCAGCAGCTCGATCGCGGCGAGGTGAGCATCACCGAGCGGGTGCCGGCATCCGAAGCGGACCCGCGCACGGAGACGGGACTGGTCGGCGCCGCGCTGAACAAGCTCCTCGACCACGTCAACAGCTCGCTGTCGGCACGGCAGAAGAACGAAGAGCGGATGCGGCAGTTCGTGGCCGACGCCAGCCACGAGCTCCGTACGCCCCTGGCTTCGATCCGTGGGTACTCGGAGCTGTCGCTGCGCGCGCTGCGACAGGCTGAGGGCCCCGCAGAGACGCACGGCGTCGACGCCATCGAGAGCACGACGTCATCGCTGGAGCGCATCCAGGCGCAGTCTTTGCGCATGACCCGCCTCGTCGAGGACCTCCTGCTGCTCGCCCGCCTCGACGAGGGCCGCGAGCTGGTCTACGGGAGCGTCGATCTCACGCAGCTCGCACTCGAGAGCCTCTCGGATGCTCGTCCGACCGCCGCCGATCACCACTGGGTCATCGAAGTGCCCGACGAGCCGGTCGTGATCATCGGCGACGCCGGGCGGATGCACCAGGTCGTCACCAACCTGCTCGCGAACGCTCGGACCCACACGCCCGCGGGCACCACCATCACGCTGCGCGTCAGCGAAGAAGACGGCGAGGCCGTGTTGCGCGTGCACGACGACGGGCCGGGAATCGATCCTGCGCTCCGAGACGAACTCTTCGCCCGTTTTGCGCGCGGCGACAGTTCGCGGGCCAGACAGACCGGAGGCACAGGTCTCGGGCTCGCGATCGTGAAGGCCATCGTCGAAGGGCATCACGGGACGATCTCGGCGACCAGCGAACCGGGCGACACCACGTTCACCGTCCGGATCCCGGTCGCACCGGCGCCCACTCCCGCGGCCGACGACTGATCGCGTCCGTGACCCGACGCCGGGTGAAACCGAGGCGCACACGTGTCGGGCCGTTGCGCACCTGTCGGGAGGAATCGCCGATTCGACCCGGCATCCGTGAATACTCCCGACAGATGTCGCCGTCGCGGTCAGAGCCGGTCGCGAAGTCGGGTGACCGCAGCGACCACAGCCATCTCCACGGACGCCCACGAGTACACGATTTGGGCGTAATCGAACCGCAACGTCTCGTAGCCGAGGGCGGATGCGACGGCATCCCTCACAAGGTCTCTGTGGCGATGGTCCGGGTGCGCGTGGTTGGCCTTGCCATCGACTTCGAGGATGAGCCGGTCGTCGAGGACGAAGTCGACTCGACGGACGGTGGGGATGACCACCTGGCAATCCAGCCGGATGCCGAGCATATGGCGCCTCAGTCGGAGAAGTGACTCGAGCCCGCTGTCAGCATCCGATCGGGCGAAGTCGACGAGCCATCGAGCCGCGGACGGCAACCGTCGACGGATGCGTCCGCGCGCCGCGCTGCTGATCTTCCGCTGCGCGAGCGCCGATTCCATTGCCGCGAAGAACGTCTCCTCACCGGCGCAGAAGTAGACGTGCACGATCGCGTCCTCGAGCGGAGCGACCCCGAGACCCGCGTTCCCCGCGAAGTAGTGGCCGACGCATCCGCAGTCACGGTGGTGAGCGCGTCCGTTTCCCCCGAGCCACACGTGGGCAGGACCGGTCTCCTCCAGCGTCCAGATCCCGTGCAGGCGCAAAGCGCGGGTGCAGGTGAGGGCCCCGCCGTGGGCCGCTGCCTGCACGACGTGCGGGTCGGCATCCAGGGACGCGTAGACGCCGGGGCGGATCCGAGCCAGTCGGCCCCTCCGGACGTCGCTCGCCAACCGCGTTCGCGAGATCCCGAACTGCTGGAGCAGCGTTCCCCGCACCACTCCCCCGTGGCGGGTGGTGATGAATGCCGCGTCGATCATGCGCCGATCCTGACGGACCATCCGGTGTACAGGCGGCCGTCCACCGCGCAGGGGTCGGATTTCGGAGGATTCGACAGTGTGCAGGACAAGTGGCTGGGTAGGGCCGCCGAACGCATGTCGGGAGGTTGCACACCTGTCGGGAGGAAATGCCGAATCGGCCCGACATTCGTGAACACTCCCGACACCTGTCCTCGCCCGGCGCGACACGGCACGCGACGGCAGGAGAGGGCACCAGAGGGCACGTGAGCGCGTGCCCTTCGCTGGGCGTCAGTACCCGGCGAACGCGTCGGTCGTGAGGCTGTGCGCCTTCTGCAGGGCCGGAGCGAGATCCGCGATCAGCCGTGGCGGGCCGGAGATGAAGGCGTGGCGCGCGGAGATGTCTCCGACGACCCGCTCCAGTGTCGCCGCGTCCAGTCGGGCGCCCTCAGCCCACGTCCAGTGCGCAGGCAGGTCGAGCGGCTCATCCCGGGTGAACACGACCGTGCGGACGCCGGTCGCGGCGAGCTCGTCTCGGAACGCCAGCTCAGCAGCCTCGGACGCGACGTACACGAGCACCACGTCCCTCTGCTGTCCCGTCGCCTGAAGCTGCCGCAGCTGCGACACGAAGGGCGTGACGCCGATGCCCGCTGCCACCATCAGCACCGGAGCCTCGCCACGCGGAAGGACGAAGTCACCCCAGGTTCCGGTGACCGCCAGCGTCACCCCTGGTTCGGCCTCGGCGAGTGCGCGCTTGTAGCTGGACGGATGCTTCTGATCGCCGTTCTTGTACGCGATGCGAAGGGTCGGCAGGTCGGCGGGGGCGGACACGATGCTGAACTCGCGTCGGGTGCCGCGAGCATCCGGTCGCCGATGCGGCACGTCGAGCTCGAGGTACTGCCCCGGGAGGAACTTCACGGTGCCCTTCGCACGGAACGTCAGCTCCTGCGCGGTCGGGGTGATGTACTCGCGTCGCTCGAGCACGAGCCTGACCGATCCGCGCAGGGCGAAGGCGAACGCGACGAGGTTTCCGATCAGGAGGGCGCGTTCCTGTCCGAGTGTGAACATCCCCGCGACCGAGATCGGCCACCCGGCGAGCACTCCGACCACAGCAGCCACGACATACTGCTGGCGGCGGCGCGGGGGCAGGGTCAGCGGTTCGGAGAGCATGAACGCACCGAGGAAGAGGAACGGCGACTGGAGTACCGCGAACTGCAGGGCGGCGATGAGCTCGAAATCGATGTCGAACTCCTGCGCCTGGACGACCTGCCGCACCACGGAGGTCACGGTGGCGATGAGCAGGAACACGACCACGACGCGCACTTTCTCCGTGCGCCAGAGCACCGCGAGCCCGAGTATCGCGACCGGCAGGGCGAGGACCGGCGTCCCGACCCACCAGGACGACGAGGTGCCCAACCATTCGAAGGCGCCGAACGTTGTCAGGATCGTCACCACGGCGGCGCCGAAAGCCGCGGGGTTGAAGATGTGCCGACCGCGCCAGGCGATCAGGTACTTCGAAAGGCTGGCCACGGCGCCGGCCACGGCGAGGCCGAGCAGCGCTGCGGGTTCGAGTCCCGGGCGGAGAACGAACAACAGGATCAGCGCCGTGACGAGCGACGACTCGACGCGCCACGGCAACCGCAGGGTGCGCTGGACGGCGGCATCGACGAGTGAGATCACCGCGGCCAGCACGACGAAGGACGCCAGCATCTCTCCCGGCGTCGGCGACACGATCACGCCGAGGAACGAGAGCACCAGCGCGATGACCGCGAGTCCGGTGAGCGAGAAGAGCACGAGGCGGTACATCGACATCGAGCCCAGAACGGCGAGGACGCGCTGACGCGCGGCCGCGAATGAAGTGATCACGTCTCCCACTCTTCCTTAGTTCCCGGGCACGGGGCTCGTCTCCCCGTTCGTGGTACCCGCAGCGAGGAACAGCTCGGCGCGGCAGCCCGGTGACCGTTGGACCCTGCCGTCCGTGCTCATCCGCACCCACTCCACTCCCCAGGCGGCAGCAAGCGCGGGACCGCCGTCGAAGAAGAGCGCGGTGGCCGCGGCATCCGCTCGCATCGCGTCCGAAGCGATCGCCCATGTCGCAGCCCACGTGCGCACGGGAACCCCGGTGCGGGCGTCGAGCACATGATGCAGCCCGTCGCCCCAGGCGCGGCGGTTCACGGCGGATGCGCACAGCGCCTCGTCGGCGACCGTGACGACACCGATGGCTCTGCGGGCATCGTACGGGTGCTCCAGACCGATGCGAGCCGCAGCACCCCGGACGCGGATGTCGCCACCCGCGTCCACGACGATGTTTCCCGGCACCGCGGCGAGCTGGGCCATCACGAGATCCACGAGCCGTCCTTTGCCGAGGGCGCCGACGTCGAGGAGGGCCGGGGCGGATGCCGTGACGACGCTCGCCGTCCACGACACGCGCTCTTCCCACGCGGTGGGTGCGGCGACCGGCTCCGCCGCGACGAGCGAGTAGCCGGCGTCGTAGCCCAGAGCGCTCAGACTGTCGGCGACCGACGGGTTCACCGCGCCCTCTGTCGCCGCCGACAGCTCGCGGTAGATGTCGAGCATCGCTGCAGCATCCGGAGACGAGAGGCGTCCGCCCTCGTTCCCGAGCCGGGTCACCCCCGAGTCCGGCCGGAAGCGCGACCACTCGCGGTCGAATCGTTCGATCTCCGCGAGGACGGCCTCCTGCTCCCGCTCGGAGAGCGGGATCTCCGTCTCGATCTCCCAGCGCGTGCCGATCGCGTCGAATCGCCAACCCGGCATGACGAGCCTCCGGCGCCTAGGCGGCGGCCTGCTCCTTGATCGAGTCGACGGCGTCGTTGAATCCGCCGCTGGTGAGCGAGGACCCGGCGACGCGTGTCACGTCGAGCTCGTCGATGGACTTGCCGACGACCTCATCGTCGATGCCGTCGATGAACTCGCCCTGGTATCGCTCGGTCTCGGGCGCCTGCGGATCGCCGGTCACTTCGACCTCGGTCACGACACCGTCAGCCAGCGTGAGTGTGACCGAGATCTCCTCGACCGTCTCCGGCGTCTGGTACGAGCCGTCCGCGGTGTAGGTGCCGTCGGTGTAGGAGCCCGCGTCGCCCGTGGATTCGGATGTCGATCCCGTGTCGGCGCCATTCGACGGGCTCTTCGCGTCTGCGGTGCCGGAGCACCCGGCGAGGACCAGAAGCCCCGCGACTCCGATGAGTGCGGATCCCTTGCGGACAGAGGTCGGTACGGTCGTGCGGATCATGATGGTCCTCCCGGCTCGGCGTCGGTCGACGGATCGTCGATGCCTCGACCGTAGGCATGGCGGCTATGCGCCGGCTGTGCCGTTTCGCTGCGTTACGCGTCTCCGCCGAACATGCTCGTGACAGAACCGTCTTCGAAGACCTCGTGGACCGCCCGGGCGAGCAGCGGGGCGATCGGCAGGATCGTGAGCCGATCCCAGCGGCGCGACTCGGTCAGCGGGATCGTGTCGGTGACGACGACCTCGTCGATCGATGCGTCCTGCAGACGCTCGTGCGCCGGGTCGCTGAAGATCGCGTGCGTGGCAGCCACGATCACACGGTGGGCGCCCGCAGCCTTGAGAGCCTGCGCCGCCTTGACGATCGTGCCACCGGTGTCGATCATGTCGTCGACGAGCAGACATGTGCGCCCCTCGACCGCGCCGACGATCTCGTGCACGGAGACCTGGTTGGCCACCTTCGGGTCCCGACGCTTGTGGATGATGGCCAGCGGCGCGCCGAGGCTGTCTGACCAGGTGTCGGCCACGCGCACTCGCCCCATGTCGGGCGACACGACGGTGAGGATCTCGCGGTCTGCCGGGCTGAGGGTGCGCTGGAAATGGTCCAGCAGCACCGGCTTCGCGAACAGGTGATCGACGGGGCCGTCGAAGAACCCCTGGATCTGTGCGGCGTGCAGGTCGACGCTCATGACGCGGTCTGCTCCGGCCGTCTTGAGCAGGTCGGCGACGAGGCGCGCGCTGATCGGTTCGCGGCCGCGGCCCTTCTTGTCCTGACGCGAATACGGATAGTACGGGGCGACCACGGTGATGCGCTTCGCCGATGCGCGCTTGGCGGCATCGATCATGATCAGCGTCTCCATGAGCCACTCGTTGACCGGCTCACCGAAGGTCTGGAAGAGGAACAGGTCGCAGCCGCGGATGGACACCGCGAAACGCGCATAGATCTCGCCAGACGCGAAGGTGCGGTGCTCGGTGGGTGCGATCTCGGTCCCCAGAGAGGCTGCGACAGCCGCTGTCAGCTCGGGGTGCGAGCGCCCGCCGGCGATGACCAGACGCTTCTTGGTCTTTGCGACGAGGCCAGGCGCTATGCCGTTGTCGCGATCCAGTTCGACAGTCTTCTTCTTGCGCGCCATATCCGCCTATTCCGCCGAATTCTCGCGGGACGCGGCATCCGCCGCACCCGTGCCTGCTCTGTTCTTCTCGACCCAACCCTCGATGTTGCGCTGAGGGGCGACGCTCATGGCGAGGGCACCGGCGGGGACGTCCTTGCGGACGACGGCGCCTGCACCGGTCTTCGCACCAGCTCCCAGCCTAACGGGCGCGACCAGCACCGTGTGCGACCCGGTGTGCACCTCGTCGCCGATCTCCGTGCGGTGCTTGTTCACGTCGTCGTAGTTGGCGGTGATGGTGCTCGCACCCAGGTTGACGCCGCGGCCGATCGTCGCGTCCCCGACGTACGAGAGGTGCGGGACCTTGCTGCCCTCGCCGATCTCGGCGTTCTTGGTCTCGACGTACGCACCGATCTTGCCGTTCGCGCCGAGGACGGTCCCAGGACGCAGGTAGGAGAACGGCCCGACGGAGGCTCCGGCACCGATCACGGCCAGCGTGGCGTCGGTGCGGCGGACGATCGCATCCTCCCCGACCTCGCAGTCGACCAGCGTCGTGTCCGGTCCGATGATCGCGCCGGAGGCGACGACGGTCGCACGCAGGAGATGGGTGTTCGGCAGGATGGTGACATCGGATGCGAGGTTCGCGTCATCGTCGATCCAGGTGGTGGCGGGGTCGATGACCGTGACGCCCTCGCGCTGCCAGCGGCGGACGATGCGGTCGTTGAGGACGCGTCCCGCCTCGGCCAGCTGGACGCGGTCGTTGATGCCGAAGGTGGAGGCCGTGTCCGGAGCGATCTCGGCGGCGACCGGTTCGCCGGCCCCGCGAAGCAGTTCGATGACGGTGGTCAGGTACATCTCGCCCTGCGCGTTGTTCTGACCGACCCGCGCGAGATAGGTGCGCAGTTCCGTGGCGCGGAAGACGTAGACGCCCGCATTGATCTCGGTGACCGCGGCCTCTTCGGGGCTGGCATCCTTCTGCTCGACGATGCGCTGCACCGTTCCGGCTTCGTCGCGGATCACACGGCCGTAACCGGTGGGGTCGTCGAGCTGCGCGCTCAGGAGGGTGGCCGCGGCCGCGGCCGCGCGATGGCCGTCGATGAGGGCGCGGAGGGTCTCGACCTCGAGCAGCGGAACGTCGCCGGAGAGGACGAGGACATCGCCGTCGAAGTCGCTCGGCAGGGCGTCGATCGCCACCTGCACGGCACGACCGGTCCCCGGAACCTCGTCCTGGTCGATGAACACCGCGCTCGGGTAGGCCTCGCTCAGCGCTTCGACCACCTGGTCGCGCTCGTGGCGGACGACGACCTCGACATGCTCCGCCTCCAGCCGTGCCGCGGTCGTGAGGACGTGGCCGACGAGCGGACGACCGCCGATCGGGTGCAGAACCTTGGGAAGGCGCGATTTCATGCGCGTGCCCTGCCCTGCGGCGAGGATGATGATCGCGAGGTTACCTGTCATGCTCCGCCGCCAGGACTCGAACCTAGACCTAACAGCTCCAAAGGCTGTCGTGCTGCCATTACACCACGGCGGACCGCGCCGTCCGCGAGGACGCCGCCCGACAAGTCTGCCACGTCCGGCCCACAGTTCCTGTGCGTCGTCACGAGTCGGAAACACACCTTTGGCAGTCTGGCGCCATGAGCATCGTCATCGAACGCGTCGAGGCAGCCACTCTCTCGCTCGCCGCCTTCCTGGAGGCGCACCACCAGGACATGGAGCACGCCTCACCCCCGGAGAGCCGTCACGCCCTCCACATCGACGGGCTGCTCACGCCGCAGGTACGCCTGTTCGCGGCCTACGACGCCGCCGGCCGCCCGGTCGCCACCGGTGCGTTGGCCACGCTCGACGACGACCACGAGGAGCTGAAGTCGATGCGGACAGACCCGGCGGTGCGGGGGCAGGGGTACGGCAGCGCCATGCTCGACTTCCTGCGGGCGGATGCCGAGGTCCGCGGCATCCGTCGCCTCTCGCTCGAGACGGGAAGCGCTGACTTCTTCCTGCGGGCGGATGCCGAGGTCCGCGGCATCCGTCGCCTCTCGCTCGAGACGGGAAGCGCTGACTTCTTCCTGCCGGCACGCTCCCTCTACGCCCGCGCCGGGTTCAGCGAGTGCGGCCCGTTCGGCCGGTACGAGGCCGACCCGTACAGCACGTTCATGACCCTCGCGCTGCCGGCGTCGTCCACCGCACCACCTGCGCACACGCGATAATGGGCGGATGAACGAGGCGGATGAAGTCGATCGGATCGTCGGCGCATGGAACACCCAGCGCCCCGACCTCGATTTCTCCCCTCTCGAGGTGCTGTCGCGGATGGACCGGCTGACCCGGCTGCTCGATCGCGCGCGCCGCGATGTTTTCCGCCGCAGCGACCTGGAGCCCTGGGAGTGGGATGTCCTCTCGGCGCTCCGGCGGGCGGGCACACCGTTCCAGCTCTCCCCCAAGCAACTGCTGCAGCAGACCCTGGTCTCCAGCGGCACCATGACGAACCGGATCGACCGGCTCGTCGGCCGGCGGTTCGTCCGGCGCGAAGCGGACCCGGGTGACGGGCGGAGCGTGCTGGTGACGCTCACCGACGACGGCCGCATCCGAGTGGATGCCGCCATCACGCGGCTCGTCGACGTCGAGGCCGAACTCCTGCGCGGGCTCTCGCGTGGCGACCGCGACCGTCTCGCGGGCCTTCTGCGCAAACTGAGTCTCAGTTTCGACTCATGACGGGGGCGGACTTCAGCGGGCGGGTTCCCCGAGCAGTCGGCGATTCTTCTCCCGGACGTCGTCCGGAAGTCCTTCGACGATCTCGGCGACGGTGACGCCGGCGAGCGACTCGCGCCATGCCTCATGCGCGCGCCGCATTGCCGTGGCCAGGGCGCATGGTCGAGTGCAGTCCTCCGGACGCGCCGCCCCGCGGCCCTGCTGACGCAGCTCCCGGCAGACGTACGGATCGCTCCCGCCGTCGACGGCGATCACAAGGTCGAGGATGCTGATCCGTTCCGAGTCCCTCGCCAGCCGGAAGCCGCCTCGTGGCCCGGTGCTGCCGGTGAGAATACCGGACCGCACGAGCTTGGCGAGCTGCTTCGACAGGTACGGGCCCGGAACGCCGAAGTGCTCGGCCAGCTGCGCTCCGGAGACGGCCGCCCCTGCGGGAAGCTGCGCGATCACGGCGACGGTGTGCAGCACCCACTCGGAAGTCTCCGGAAGTTTCATTCCCTCACTGTATCGGGACGACGTATTATGGACACCTAATATCCATAATAAGGAGTGAGCATGCGCATCGCAGTTGCGGGTGGAACCGGTCGGATCGGCAGCCTGGTCATGGCGGAGTTGGCGAGAGCCGGCCACGAAGCGGTCTCCTTGAGCCGCGCGGAAGGAGTCGATCTCCTCACCGGCGAAGGCCTTCGCGACCGACTCCACGGGGTCGACGCCGTCATCGACGCCACCAATCCCCCGGTCACCGACGTCGCAGATGCCGAGCACACATTCGCCACGATCACCCGGACGCTCCTCGCCGCGGAGTCGGACGCCGGAGTGAGCCATCACGTCGCGCTGTCCATCGCCGCCCTCGATTCCGTCGACGGGAACCCCCACTACCACGGCAAACGGGCCCAGGAGCGCGAGGTCGTCGCAGGAGCGGTGCCCTTCACGATCGTGCGTGCCACGCAGTTCCACGACTTTCCGGCGATGATCGCGGAATGGGCGATCGTCGACGGCGAAGCCGTCGTACCACCCCTGCTGATGCAGCCGATCGCCCCGGCAGATGTCGCCGCCGCTCTGGTCGAGACGGCCACGGCAGCGCCGATCTCCACATTCTTCGACATCGCCGGTCCGCGAACCGAGGACGCGGTCGACATGGCGCGGCGCACCTTCGCCGTCCGCGGTCGAGACCTCCCCCTGCGCGCGGGCTGGCGAGGTGCCGCCCTCGGCGTCGAGTTCGCGGGCGAGGTGCTGATCCCTGCGCCGGGCGCCCGCCTGGCATCCACCTCCTTCGACGACTGGCTCACCGCCGGGGCACACTGAGCTCCCGCCTGCGACGGGAGCTCAGTGTCGGATCGCTAGGGTGGGAGCATCCCGCTCGCGACCCGCGATCCCTTGCTCCCCCGGAGGCCGACTGTTGGGCATGCCCTCTCCCCTCCCCATGCGCGACGGCGTCGGAGCGACGCGGCTGCATGTGCCGCTGACCGGCCCCTGGCCGACGGTCGCCGCGTACATGGTCGAGCGGTTCTTCCATCTCGACCCGGATCAGCTGCGGGAGCGCTTCGACCGCGGCGAGATCGTGACGCACGACGGATCGGCGGTCAGCGGCGACGCACCACTCGGCTCCGAAGAGTTCGTCTGGTACTACCGCGAACCGCCGGCGGAGACCGCGATCCCGTTCGAACTGGAGATCCTCCACCAGGACGAACACCTCGTGGTCGTCGACAAACCGCATTTCCTGCCCACGACGCCCGGCGGGAAGTATGTGCAGAATTCGGCTCTGGTGCGGCTGCGCAACCTTCTCGACAACCCCGACCTCGCGCCGATGCACCGCCTCGACCGCGCGACCGCCGGCCTGCTGATGTTCTCAGCACGCCCGGCGACTCGCGGCACCTACCAGCTGCTCTTCGAGAACCGACAGGTGCAGAAGGTCTACGAGGCAGTGTCCGCGCGACCGTTCGACTGGGACGAGAGCCGCTTCCCGCTCGTGTACCGCAACCACATCACGAAACTCCGCGCGCAGTTGCGGGTGCAGGTCGACGACGCGCGGGAGCCGAACGCCGAGACCCTGATCGAGGTGATCGACGCCGACGACCGGGTCGTGAACACACTGCTCCGCCCGCACAGCGGCAAGATGCATCAGCTGCGCGTCCACCTCGCAGCGATCGGTCTCGGCATCCTCAACGATCGCTTCTATCCGACGCTGCTCGAGGACGCAGCCGATGACTATGCGCACCCGCTCCAGCTGCTCGCGCGCGAGCTCCGCTTCGTCGACCCGCTGACCGGTGTCGACCGTGTCTTCACCACGCGACGCACTCTGCAGGAGGCCCCGCGCGCGTCCTAGGGTCAGCGCCGCATGATCTTTCGGGCGAGGCGGGTGCCCAGCAACTGCACGAAGTGCACGAACACCACGATCAGGACGATCGCCGCCCACATCACGACGGGCTCGAACTGGCGGAAGCCGTAGATCTGCGCGAACGCTCCGAGGCCGCCACCCCCGATGAGACCAGCCATGGCGGTCATGTCGATCAGGGCGACGACGATGAAGGTGTAGCCGAGGATCAGCGGCCCGAGCGACTCCGGGATCGCCACCGTGAACAGGATGCGCCAGGGTCCGGCGCCCATCGAGCGCGCGGCTTCGATGACTCCGGGCGACACCGACACCAGGTGCTGCTCGACGATGCGGCCGATCGCGAAGGCGGCGGCGAGGCCGATGATGAACGCTCCCGCGGTCGTGCCGATGCCGACGCCGACGACGGCTCGGGCGAACGGCTGCGCCACGGCCATGAAGATCACGAACGGGATCGGTCGGAAGAAGTTGACCGCGAGGTTGGCGATCGTGGACACGACCGAGTTCTGCACGAGGCCGCCGGGTCTCGTCACATAGAGGATGACGCCGATGATGAGGCCGAGGACACCACCGAGGACCAGCGCGAAGGTCGTCATGTAGAGCGTTTCGAGGGCGGCGGTCCAGAACTCCGGTCCGAGCTCGATCAGGCGATCCATCAGCGGGCCTCCTCTCCGGCGATCTCGGTGACTTCGACGCGGTCGCCGATCGCCGCCAATGCCCGGTCGATCGCCGCGCTGTCGCCGCGGATCGCGAGCGTCAGGTGCCCGAAGGCGCGTCCGCGGATGTCGTTGATGCCACCGAAGACGAGTTCGAAATCGAGCCCCGCGCCGGCGAGGTCGAGGAACACCTGCGCCTGGGAGGAGTCGCCGTCGCGGAACGAGAACGTGACGATACGGCCCTGGTGACGCTCACGCAGCACCGCGAGTTCCGCCGGCGACGGGATGCCCTTCACGACCGTTCCGACGAAGCGCTGGGACGCCGGGTTCTGCGGGGCGGAGAACACGTCGAAGACGTCACCCTGCTCGATCACGCGACCTTTCTCCATGACGGCGACCTTCGTCGCAAGGGTCTGGATCACGTCCATCTCGTGCGTGATGACCACGATCGTCACACCCTGCTCCTGGTTGACGCGCTTGAGGAGATCGAGCACCTCGTGGGTGGTCTGCGGGTCGAGTGCGCTGGTGGCCTCGTCGGCGAGGAGGATCGCCGGCCCGGTCGCCAAAGCGCGGGCGATGCCGACCCGCTGCTTCTGGCCGCCGGACAACTGCTCGGGGTAGGCCTTCGCCTTGTCCGACAGCCCCACGAACGACAGCAGTTCGGCGACCCTGGCCTCGATGTCGGGCTTCTTCCAGCCGGCGAGGGTGAGCGGGTAGGCGATGTTCGCCTTCACACTTCGCGAGGAGAACAGGTTGAACTGCTGGAAGATCATTCCGATCCCGCCGCGGATCCGCCGCAGCTCGCTCTCCTTGAGCGCGGTGATGTCGTCGCCGTCGACGCGGATCGACCCCGAGGTCGCGGGCTCCAGCGCGTTGATCAGACGGACCAGCGTCGATTTGCCGGCACCCGAGTATCCGATGATGCCGAAGACGTCGCCCTTCTCGATCTCGAGGGTCACGTCGTCGACGGCGACGATGTCGCCCTCGCCGGGCGTCCGGGAGGGATAGGCCTTGGACACGTTGGTCAGGCTCACGATCGGCATAGGTCGCTCCGGTGTGCTTCTTCGGGAAAGACGAATCGGGTGACGCAGACGGCGTCACCCGATTCTCGCATCAGACGGGATGACTCCCGTCCTCGCTCACTTGTTCTCTTCGGTATCCTTCTGGACCTTCTTCAGTGACTCGACCAGGTCCTCGACGGGCGTCTGCAGCGCGACCGCGGTCTCGCCCGACGACTCGGCGAGCCCCGCCTGCACGTCCTCATCCGTCTGGAAGATCTCGACGAGCTTCTGGTAGGTCTCGTTGTCGGCGTCGTCGGCGCGCGCCGCGAAGATGTTCACGTACGGCAGCGCGTTCGGGTCTTCGGGGTCGTCCTGAGCGATCGCGTCGTCGAACGTCAGGCCGGCGTCCTCGACGAAGTCGTTGTTGATGATCGCCGCCGCGACGTCGGGCAGCGAGGTCGGGATGAGCGCGGCTTCGAGCGCCGTGACCTTGACCTTGGACTTCTTCGTGTCGACGTCGGCGACATCGGAGAAGATCGTGCCGCCGCTCTTGAGCTCGATGAGACCGGCCGACTGGAGCACGAGCAGCGCACGCGCCTGGTTCGACGCGTCATCCGGAACGGCGACGCTCTCACCCTCGGGGATGTCTTCCACGTCGTCGTACTTGCTGGAGTACAGGCCCAGCGGGTAGATCGCGGTGGAGCCGATGGGCGTGAGATCCGAGCCGGAGTTCACGTTGTAGTCCGCGAGGTAGACGATGTGCTGGAACTGGTTGAGGTCGATCTCCCCCTCGGTCAGCGCCGGGTTCGGCTGCTCATACGAGCCGAAGTCGACGAGCTCGACGGTGATTCCCTCATCCGCTGCGGCCTCGACGAACGCCGGCCACTGGGCATCGCCCTTGCCGACGACGCCGACCTTGACGACCTCGTTCTCGGTCGATTCACCACCGGCGCCGGAGGACGCGGTGGCGCAGCCGGAAAGTGCGACGAACAGCGGAACCGCGGCGAGCGCGGCGATGACGGACGTGGTACGACGTGACATGAAAAGGGGTTCCTCTCTTGGGGGACTCGAATACGTTATGCAGGCTGTCGGGCGCACGAAGAATCGTGTCGTCACACGGCGTCACAGCCGAGCGGGTGGGTCAGTCGAACTCCTCGATGCCCTGCAGGCGGACTTGTTCGAGGTCGAGGCGCGCGGAGATCCGGCGGACGACGATGTCGTCGACGGTACCCGCGCCGCGGAGGCCGAGCAGCACCTCACGCTTGCGGTCGATGAGCGCCAACTTGAGCCTCGTGTGCTCTTCGTGGCGGATCAGTGGCGACCGCTGGGCGAAGTCGACGTCGGCGGAGGTCGCGATGATCTGGAGGACCTTGCCGTCTTCGGCACCCGTCCCGGTGTCAGCGCTCTCGAGCCGCTCGGTCGCGATCCTGACCCCGCCGATGCCGAGGGGATCGGGCTCGTCGAGCAGGTCGTCGAGTGCGGCGGCCTCCGCATCCACGAGCGCCTGTTCGCGTGCAAGCGATTGCGCGTTGGCGAACTCGAGGGTCTGGTAGCCGTCGGCCCGCACCCGATCACGCACTTCCTGGCCGATCCCGTGCTCGGCGGCGAGATCGTCGAGGGCCGCGAGGGCCGCCCCGGAGATCGCACGCTCCGCGAGCTCGTACTCCTCGTCCTCACCGTGATCGATGGGGAACTTCGCCCAGCGCACGATCGCGGGAAGCAACGGCCCCTGCACGAGAAGACTCAGGATGATGACGCCCGCCGTGACGAAGACGATCTCGTCGCGTCCGGAGACCGCGCCGCCGTCGGTGATCGTCGCGGGCACCGAGAGGGCGATGGCGAGCGACACCGCACCGCGCATGCCGGCCACGGTCGAGACCGCCATGGCTCTGGCTCTCGCGCCTTTCGCAGGCCGCTGCCCCGCACGCCGCTGGAGGAGTGCGTTCAGCAGCTGGAACACGTACCGCACCACCAGCAGCGTGCCCCAGACGGACAGCGTGATGAGGACGAGTCGGCCGATCGCGCGCGCCGAGATCTCGTGAACGACGTACTGGACTTCCAGTCCGATGAGCACGAACAGGGCGCCGTTGAGGAGGAACACACCGAACGGCCAGGCGGCATCCGCCTGACGACGCGAGGAGGCCGTCGTGATGCGCGGGGAGACGTAGGCCACGATGAGGCCGGCCACCACGACGGCGAGCACGCCCGAGGCGTGCATGATCTCGGCGGCGAGGAACGCCGCGAACGGCGTCAGGAGCAGTGCCACGTTGATGACGATCGTCGTCGAGCTGCGACGCAGCAGCACAGTGACCAGGGCGGCGATGGCGGCGCCTGCCGCGATGCCTCCGACGTAGGAGACCAGAACGTCCCACGTCACCGACAGCGGCGTGATCTGGCCGCCGAGCGCAAGGGACACGGCGATGGCGTACAGCACCAGGGCGGTGCCGTCATTGGTGAGGCTCTCGGCTTTGAGCTTCATGAACATCCGTCGGGGCAGCAGCCGTCCGAGAGCCGCGACGGCGGTGGCATCCGGGGGCGCGACGGCCGCACCGAGAATGAGGGCGATCTCCCACGGCATCCCGAACAGCACCGCGATACCCGCGACGGCGAACGCGGACCCGACGACGAGCAGCGTGCTCATCGGGACGATGTACCAGAAGTCGCGCCGGATGGAGCGCAGCGACGTGGTCAGGCTCTCCCAGAACAGGATCACCGGCAGGAAGAGAAGCAGCACCGTCTCCGGGGGCAGCTGCACCTCGCGCAGTTGCGGCACGAAGCCGAGCAGCAAGCCGAAGATGACCAGGACCAGGGGCAGCGCAAGGCGCACGCGAGGTGCGATCAACGTCCCGACGAGGATCGTGAGTCCGAGCAGGACGGTTACTTCGAGGCCTTCCATCCCTACCTCCCAACAGTCGTGGGAGAAGGATATTCCTGGACGCTCAGCCGATGTCCTCGGTGAGCTCGAACCAGCGCAACTCGAGCTCTCCGATCTCGGCCTGGCGCTCGTCGATCGCCTTCATCTCGTCGGCGATTCCGGCGTAGTCGGACTGGTCGTGGTCGGCGAGCGCGGTCTTCGCCTTGTTGATCTGCTGCGTGAGCTTCTCGATACGGCGCTCCAGCGAGGAGATCTCCTTCTGCGCCGTGCGGAGCGCGGCCCCATCGAGACCGGAAGCCTTCTTCGCCGTGTTCGTCGCGGTCTGCGATCTGCTCGGCGCAGCATCCTGCAGCTGACGCAGGCGCAGGTATTCGTCGACGCCGCCGGGGAGGTGGCGCAGGTGGCCGTCCAGGACCGCGTACTGCTGATCGGTGACCCGCTCCAGGAAGTACCTGTCGTGGCTGACCACCAGAAGCGTGCCTGACCAGGAGTCGAGAAGATCCTCGATGGCGGCGAGCATGTCGGTGTCGAGATCGTTGGTGGGCTCATCGAGGATCAGCACGTTCGGCTGGTCCAGCAGCACGAGGAGCAGCTGAAGTCGACGCTGCTGCCCTCCGGAGAGGTCCTTGACGGGTGTGGAGAGCTGGGCGGAGTCGAACCCGAGCCGCTCGAGGAGCTGCCCCGGGGTGAGGTCCTGCGCCTTGGAGCCCGACCCCATCGTGTACGAGGTGCGCAGCCGTGAGATCACGACCCGGACGGGCTCGTGCCGCACGTCTTCCAGCTCGTCGAGGCGCTGGGTGAGCGTCTTGACGACGACGGTCTTGCCGCGCTTGACGCGGCCGACCGTCGGTTCCACGGTGCCGGCGATGAGGCCGAGGAGCGTCGACTTGCCGGCACCGTTCACACCGAGGATGCCGGTGCGCTCCCCCGGTGCGATGCGCCACTCGATGTCGCGCAGCACTTCGCGCGTGCCGCCGTCTGCCTTCGGGTAGGTCACCCCGACGTCGAGGAGGTCGACCACGTCTTTTCCGAGCCGGGACACGGCGAGCGACTGCAGCGAGACCTTGTCGCGGATCTCGGGGACGTCGGCGATGAGCTCGTTGGCCGCATCGATGCGGAACTTGGGCTTCGCGGTGCGCGCCGGCGCACCGCGTCGGAGCCACGCGAGCTCTTTGCGGGCGAGGTTCTGACGCTTCGCCTCGATCGTGGCGTTCATCCGGTCACGCTCGACGCGCTGCAGGATGTACGCGGCGTAGCCGCCTTCGAACGGCTCGACGAGCCGGTCGTGCACCTCCCACGTCTCGGTGCAGATCTCGTCGAGGAACCAGCGGTCGTGTGTCACGACCAGGAGCGCGCCGGAGTTCGCCGGCCACCGCCTCTTGAGGTGTCCGGCCAGCCAGGTGATCGCCTCGACGTCGAGATGGTTGGTGGGCTCGTCGAGCGCCACGACGTCCCAATCGCCCGCGAGGAGCTTCGCGAGGGAGACCCGGCGGCGCTGCCCGCCGCTGAGTGAGCCGATCTCGCCATCCCAGGGGAGATCCCGGAGCAGGCCTTCGATGACGTCGCGCACGCGCGCGTCGCCCGCCCACTCGTATTCGGGGGTGTCGCCGACGACCGCCGAGCTGATGGTGAGATCGTCCGGCAGGGTGTCGGCCTGATCGAGCACGCCGATGCGGATGCCGCCCCGCACAGTGACCCGCCCGGAATTGGGCTCTTTGATTCCTGCCAGCATGCCGAGGAGGCTGGACTTGCCGTCGCCGTTGCGCCCGACGATGCCGATCCGGTCGCCCTCCTCGATGCCGAGGGTCACGGAATCGAAGACGACCCTGGTCGGATATTCGAGGTGGAGGGCTTCAGCCCCGAGAAGATGTGCCATGTCCTCTCAAGGGTAGTGCTCACGCGCGCTGGACGACGTCCAG
The DNA here is from genome assembly GCF_003626735.1 of Microbacterium sp. CGR2. Classification (NCBI taxonomy): domain Bacteria; kingdom Bacillati; phylum Actinomycetota; class Actinomycetes; order Micrococcales; family Microbacteriaceae; genus Microbacterium; species Microbacterium sp. CGR2. Next base: position 163,585 of record NZ_RBHX01000002.1, read on the forward strand.
CTTCGCGATCCCCCTGTCAGTCAACGCTTGCTCGCTCGCCGCCGTCCTCGAGGTCACCAGCGTCACCGGCTCATCCAGCTCGCGCAGATCGTGCCAGCGCTCGAAAACCCGGCCGCCCGGCGCGAGGTCGGTGCGAGAGATCGGAAGGTCGCTGTCGTCGACATCGACGACCACGCCGATCGTCCGCGGTACGACGCGGGCGCCGGCCGAGGAACGCGCATCCGCGACGAGCTCCGCGAACCGCTCCCCCAACGGCTTCACGACGTTGTCGACGTCGAGCAGACCGAGCGAGTACTCCAGCTCCTTGTAGTCGCCGAGCGATCGGGACACGTCATGCGAGCACCACCAGGTGATGCCGTAGAGACCGGGTGCGGTGAGCGCAGCCTCCACGGTGCGGGTGGCGAACTCCGGCATCTCGCTCTCCGCCAGATTCATGGAGGGGGCCCCGACCTCCTGGAGCCACACCAGTCGCTGCGGGTCGGTCGCGAACGCCTTCGACAGCTCGATCATCCACTCGGCATGGCGGACCGACGGCGATGACAGGCCGCCGTAGAGCTTCGCGGTGCCGTTGAAGATCCAGGAATGAACGGTCGTGATGTCGCCGAGCCGAGCCGCGTGCGTGGGCAGGAACGGGTGCCCATCGCGGTACCAGAGGTGGTCGTTCTCGCTGTGGGTGAACAGATGACGGGGATCCGGATCGACGGGGGCCTGCAGAAGACTCCTGAGCCAATGGGCGATCTGATCACTGTCGGCGGGCATCGCCGCAGGGTTCGGCAGCTGGAACTGGTTGAGTTCGTTTCCGAGGGTGAGGCCGATCAGGTTCGGGCGGTCACGCACGGCGTCGTACACCGCGCTGACCAGCGCCGCCTGTGCGTCGATCGCAGCCTCGTCGACGAACATGTTGCCTTCATGCCAGTTCACGAGCCATGCGGGGACGAAGTCGAATCCCGACATGTGCCCCTGGATGACGTCGACCGCGATGTCGAGATCGAACTCGGCGGCGATGTCGGCCACGAGTGCGATGTCCTGCAGCGCCTTGCCGCGGATCAGCGTGCGGTTGGGCTGGAGCACCGGCCACAGCGGGAACACTCTGACGTGATCCAGCCCGAGTCCGGCCAGCGCTTCGAAATCGGCTCGCACGACATCGGCATCGATGCCCATCCACTGGAACATCCAGTCTTTCGATGGCGTGTAGTTCGCTCCGAAGCGCGGAGTGGGGTCAGTCACGGGTCTGTCGTCCTTCTCGATCTGCGGTGGTTTCGGTCACAGGGGCGTGAGCGGTGGATTCGCGAACGATCAGACGGCGCGGCGACACGGTCTGCGAGACGGCATCCTCGCCGTTCACCAGCTGTGCGAGGAGCTTCACGGCGGTTCGTGCGCTCTCCTCAACGGGGGCGTCCAGCGCGGTGATGCGAGGTCGTACGAGCGTCGACACCCACGAGTCCTCCCACGCGATCACGGAAAGCTGCTCAGGAACGAGAACGCCGAGCTCGGGTGCGTGCGCGATGATCTCCGCCGCCATCGCCTCGCTGTCGACGAGCAGGGCCGTGGTGGTTCCGGCCCGACGCAGGATGTCGGCGACCGGATCGCGGTCTTCGGGCGCCCAGTGCAGGATCATCGGCGTCATGTCGTGCCGTTGGGCAGCAGTGATGAAGCGGCGATCACGATCGCGGGAGTGGAGCAGGCCCGGGGAATCGCTCACCCGGGCGATGGCGTGGTGTCCGAGTGATGCCAGATGGTCGAGCACTTCTTCATATGCCGCGTCATCCTGGACGGTGACCGCCGGAACTGCTGCGTCGATGGGTGACCCGAGCAGCACAGCGGGCGCTCCCAGTTCGCGGAGATGGCCGATACGAGGGTCCGCTTCGCGGACATCGACCAGGAGGAAAGCATCCACTCGCTGCTCACTCCACCAGTCCCGATAGACGCGCTGCTCATCGGCGGCCTGCACGAGGGTCAGCGACAACGACCACCCGATTTCGGCGAGCGGCTCCGTCAGACCTGCGATCAACCGCATGAAGAAAGGGTCACGTTCGAAGGTGTCGCCGGAGCGGGTCACGACGAGGCCGAGACTGCGCCCGCCTCGACCGCTGACCTTGCGGCTCGCATAATTCGGACGCCAGTGCAGCTCATCCGCGGCGCGCCGGATTCGGGCCTCGGTGGCTGCCGAGACATTCCGTCGCCCGTTGAAGACGTGAGACACCGCCGACGGGGACACCCCTGCGCGTGCGGCGACCGCAGCGATGGTCGCGCGGGCGGGTTTCTTCTCGTTCATCATGTCCGAGATTAGGGGGTTGACCGGCTCTTGTAAAGCGGTATACATTAATCGCACGTTGATGTGTACCGCTATACAAAGAGGGTGTGGCGCACGTCAACCCCCATTGACGCACCGCAGCTCTCAGGAGGTCTCATGACCGAAGGCATCAGCAGACGCACCTTCCTCGGCACCGTGATCGGCGGCGGCGTGATGATCCCGCTGCTCACCGGATGCGGACCCCTCATGCCGACATCCGGGATCGCCGGATCCATCTCCGTGCACACTCAGCTCAGCGGTGCGGTCTCGGGGGCCCAGGTCTTCTCCGATGTGGTCGCCGCATACTCGCGCGAAAGCGACCGGGCCGTCGCCCTGCTGAAGAACGGCTCCGATCTCCCGATCGTCTTCGAGACGAGTTCGCTCGCGGGCAAGGAGGCAGACATCGCCATGGTGAATCTGCAGGGCCGCACCCTCTCGTGGACCCGGCTCGGTGCCACTGTTCCCGTGGAGGACCTGCTCGACGAATGGGATCTCCGCGACAAGATCATGCCCGAGGCGCTCGAAGAGTGGACCGACGAAGACGGCCATCTCCGCGCGTTTCCCTTCACCCGCACGAACTGGCCGGTGTCGTTCAACACCGGCCTGCTGGACGAGGCGGGCGTGCAGATTCCGACCACATCTGACGAGCTCATCGCGGTCGCCGATGCGCTGCGATCCAAAGGCATCGGCCCGGTCACCGTCGGCGGATCCGACTGGAGCGGACAGAAGATGTTCCTGCAGATCCTGCAGGGCTTCCTCACCAGGGAAGAGGCGACACGGGCCTTCGCCAGCGGCAAACTCTCCGAGTTCCCCGGCGCGGTCGCCGGGGTCGAGCACTTCGTCGCGCTGCGCGACGCCGGCGTCTTCGTCGACAACGTGCAGGGCTACACGTCCGACTCCGAACTGACCCAGTTCAACACCCGAAAGGCCGCCATCGTGCCGGCGATGTCGTCTGCGCTCGCCCTCGTGCCGAAGGAGCGGGCTGCCGAAGTCACCGTCGGCGGCTGGCCCAAGCCCACCAGCGGCGGCGTCGTGGACCACCCGACCGTCATCCAGAGCTACAACGGTCACGGCATCTGGATCAGCGCGAACGGTGCGGAAAAACTCGACCTGCTCAAGCCGTTCATCCAGAACATGTACTCGCCAGAGGTCACGAGCGAGTTCATCCTCGGGTCGGGCCGCGACATGAACCGGATCACCGATGTCGTCAGCAAGGACTTCCCGCTGGTGGCGCAGGCATCGAAGCTCACCACCGACCAGGTGACACCCGTGATGCTGCCCGACCTTCTCATCCCCGACGCCGTCTTCGAACCCATGATCCGGGCGACCGCCATGGCGTACGGCCGGGCCTCCGCCGATCAGATCATCGACACGTTCGAGAAGGCATACGACGCGGCCTGACGGCCCGAAAGGACATCATGACCGCGATCGCGACGCCGACCACGACGGCACAGCTCCCCCCGCTTCCTCCCGACCCGGCCCGACCTCGACGCTCGCCGCTGCGCGAGCGCTTCCCGGGCCTCGCCCTGCCCGCTCTCATCTGGTACGCCGTCTTCATGATCGGCCCGGTCGTCGCGATCTTCGTGATCGCGTTCCTGGACTGGCCGGGGATGCTCGAGACGCCGACGTTCGCGGGCTGGGACAACTTCCGCGCCGTGTTCTCGGACGCCACCTTCTGGGCCGCGTTGGGGAACTCCGCCGTGCAGATCGTCATCGGGCTCCCGATCATGATCGTGCTGGCATTCCTCCTCGCGTTCTACGTCGTGCAGAAGCCGCGCGGGCACAAGGTCCTGCGGTACCTCCTGTTCATCCCCGCCCTGATGTCGGCACCGGCGACAGCCATGGTCTTCTACGCCATGTTGAATCCGGACGGTCTCGTGAACGGCATCCTCACTCCGCTGGGCCTGCAGGGCAACGCCTGGTTGGCCGATCCGAACACGGCGCTCGGCGCGATCATCGCCGTGGAGTTGTGGAGCGGCATCGGCTATTCGGCGGTTCTCATCGCTGCGCGGCTCGACGGGGTCGACGCCGAGATCGTGCAGGCCGCGCGCGTCGACGGTGCGAGTGACTGGCGGGTGGCGTGGCGGATGTACTGGCCGATCGCGCAGGACTTCATCGGCGTGGTCACGATGCTGCAGTTCCTGTCACTGCTGTTCAACTCCGCCCAGACCGTGCTGCTGCTCACGCAGGGCGGTCCCGGCACGTCGACGATGACGCTGTCGTACCTCATCTACAGCAAGGCGTTCGTCGAGACGAATCTCGGCTACAGCCAGGCGGTCGGGGTGATCCTGTTCATCCTCGGTCTCCTCGGAATGTTGTTGATCCGTCGCACACTGCGGCCCACCCACTGACGGACGAAGGATTTCTCCCATGGCATCACGCACCGTCCTCCCCCTCCGCGACCGAGTGGGTTCCCTCACCAGCGGCGTGCTCGCATGGCTCTACGCCGCCGTCCTGATCATCCCCTTCTATTACTTCATCTCGTCGTCGTTCAAGTCGAACGAGGAGATCTTCGAGTCGCCGCTCGCCCTTCCCTCCAGCTGGGACTTCTCGAACTTCACCACCGCCTTCCGCCAGGCGGATCTGGGTCTTGCGATCGCGAACTCGGTCCTCACGACCGTCGGCGCGCTGGTCCTCACGCTCGTGCTCGCGCTGCCCGCCTCATTCGCGCTCGCCCGCGCACAGGGTCGCGTCGGCAGGATCATCGAAACCGTCTTCAGCCTCGGCTTCCTGATCCCGTCGTTCGCCGCCCTGTTCCCCACCTTCCTGCTGGCGGCGTCGGTCGGCCTCTTCCACACGCGGACCTTCGTGGTGCTCCTGCTTCCGGCCACCGCACTTCCCCTGTCGATCGTCATCCTCACCGCGTTCATGCGCACGATCCCCCGCGAACTCGAAGAGGCGGCATCGATGGACGGCGCCACGACGCTGCAGGTTCTCCGTCAGGTGTATCTCCCGATCTGCATTCCCGGGATCGCGACGGTGCTGCTGCTGAATTTCCTCTCGTTCTGGAACGCGTATCTCTATCCGCTGATCCTCATCGGCCCGGACACCTCGCAGCGCACCATCCAGGTCGCCCTTCCCACCCTCAAGGTCGACGCGGGAACCGACTACGGCGTGCTGATGGCCGGAACGCTGCTCACACTGCTGCCGGTGTACCTCGTGTACACGGTGCTCCAGCGGCAGATGCAGCGCGCTCTGGTCTCTGGGGCGATCAAGGGATGACGCCGTCGTCCGCGAGCCTGCCGCTGCGCGAGCGGGTCGGTCAGATCAACCAGCGCCTGAAAGGCTGGGAAACGGTTCGATGGATCGACGGCGCGCCCCGTGTCACCGACGTGCTGCGCCGTGAGGTCGACCGCTGGGGCGGCATCGGCGCGATCTACGGCATCCAGCGCGCGGATCCGTGGTCTCAGGTGCGCTGGAGCAACGGCATCCCGCCCGAGCGGAGCGCCGAGGCGTATCAGGCCGTCCAGGACTGCGTCCGCACCCGAGGCGCGGGGCTTCCCACCCTGTTCGTCGAGGAGGTGCCGCACGGCCTCATGGCGCTCGGCGGCACCACCCTCCCGGTGAACCTCGCGCTGGGCGCGGGGATGGATCCCCATCTCACCGAGGAGCTCGCTGCGCACGTCGCTGCCGAGACGCGGGCGCGGGGTGCCCACGTGGCGCTGGTGTCCGGGCTGGACATGCTTCGTGACCCGCGCTGGGGCAGGGCAGAAGAGTGCTTCAGCGAAGATCCTGCACTGGCCGCCGCCCTGGTCGAGGCGACGGTGCGAGGGATGCAGGGCAGCCGACCGGACGGGCGGATCGACGGCGACCGCATCGCCGTCGTCGCAAAACACCTCGCCGGGCAGGGAGCCGGGATCGGCGGGAGGAACGGATCCGGAGCACCGATCGGTCGTCGAGAATTCGGTGAGATCCATCTGCGGCCCGCCTTTGCCGCCGCGCGCGCGTGTGTTGCAGGTTTCATGGCGGCGTACAACGATGTCGACGGCATCCCGTGCACGGCGAACAGAGACCTTCTCACCGGCACGCTCCGCGAGGACTGGGGATGGCAGGGCATCGTCATGGCAGACGGTACGGCCGTCGACCGTCTGCGTGACAGCGCGCCCGACGCGGCGAGCGCTGCCGCACTCGCGATCCACGCGGGTGTCGACCTCAGCCTCTGGGACGAGGCGTTCACACGGGTGGAAGAGGCCGTCGATCGCGGCATCCTCGATGAAGCCGATGTGACCCGCGCAGCGGATCGGATGCTGGCGCTCAAGGCGCGCCTCGGACTGCTCGATCCGTCCGAGGCCACGGTAGACACCCCGAGAAGCGAGCGCCCCGAGACCCGCGAGTTCCTGTCGCTCGTGTCCCGCGCCGCTGCTCAGGCCTGTGTGCTGGTGCACGACGAGGGCGCACTCCCCCTCCCCTCGTCCGCAGTCGTCGCAGTGATCGGACCGAACGCCGACGATCTCGACGCGCAGCTCGGCGACTACACACCACCGCGCCCAGATGATGAGCCGGCTGCCTCCACTGTCCGCTTCGCGCTCGAGGTCCGCCACGGTGTCGGGAATGTGCGGTACGCGCAGGGCTCCGGGCATCGCGCCGCCCTCGCTCCTGATGCGACAGCTGAAGTGAGCGAGGCCCTGACGGGTGCTGGTGCCGCGGTCGTCGTCCTCGGCGGCACGAGCCGGCGCAGCTACGACGATGATTTCGCCGACAACGGCGCGGTCGACGGGCCGGCTCCCGACACCACGAACGGTGAGGGCGTCGATCTCTCCGCGCTGAGCTTTCCCCAGGCGCAACTCGATCTGCTGCGCGCGGCTCGCGCGGCCGTTCCTCGTGTGATCGCGGTGGTGATCGACGGCCGCCCGCGCCCCCTCGAAGAACTGACGGCGCTCTGCGATTCTCTGATCGTGTCGCCCTTTCCGGGACCGGCCGGTGGGGCAGCGATCGTCGACGTGATCGCGTCCGGTATCGGTGGAGGACTCCTGCCGACGACCCACCCGGCCGGCGACGGCGTCTTCCCTGTAGCGCACGACGAGCGTCTGGAGACCGCGCGCGGCTACGTCGACGCGCGCGTTCCAGTCGGTCGACTGTTGGGCGCGGGCACACCCGCGGGGGTCACGGTGACGCTGCGTCCCTCCGAACCGGTGATCGCTGTCCACGCGCTCGGCGACGGCGAAACCGTCACACTCCATGCCGACGTCGTCAACGCGACGTCTTCGGACATCTCGCTCGCCGTGCCGCTGTACGGCAGGCGGCACGAGCTCGGCATCCGTCCACGTCGGCGCACACTGCTGACGGTCCGTCGCGTGCAGGTCGGGGCGGGGATGACCGCAGCGGTTCCCTTCGAGCTCGGCCTCGATGAGCTCGGTTCGTGGGCGCGTGGCCGCCCGGAGGCGACTCGCGTGGAAGTGCTCGCGTGGACGGCATCCGTCCACGATCCGCCGGCGGGCGGGGTGACGATTCGCGTCACGGACGAGAAAGGACGCAGCGGATGGGAGCGCTGACCTCGTTCGAACCTGACACTCGCACCCGTGACCTTCTCCGCACCGCTGCCGACGACGTCCGTGCGACGTGTGGCACGCGGATCGGCGGCTTGGTGGAAGCCGCCTTGCTGCGCACGCTGAACGACACCGTCAGCGTCGACGATGACGGGGCGGTGTTCGTGATCACCGGTGACATCCCGGCGATGTGGCTGAGGGATTCGACGACACAGTTCACCCCCTACCTGCGGTTCATCGACCGCAGCGAACAGCTGGCCGATCTCGTGGAACGCGTCGTCCGTCGTCAGATGGCATTCATCGCGCACGACTCCTACGCCAACGCGTTCAACGACGGCCCCACCGGGGCGCACTACGACCCAGACGACGTCTGCGACGATCCCGCCGTCTGGGAGCAGAAGTACGAGATCGACAGCCTCTGCTATCCCATCAGTCTCGCTCACGCTCTCTGGAGCCGCGCCGGCCGCAGCGCATTCCTCATCGAGGACGGTACACCCCGGGTTCTCCGTGCGATCGTCGATCAACTCCGCGCCGAACAGCATCACGACACGTCGCCGTACCGATTCGAACGTGCCACAGCGATTCCCACGGAGACCCTGCCCCGAGAGGGAAGAGGATCGGCACTCGCCGACACGGGAATGACGTGGAGCGGCTTCCGTCCCTCCGACGACGCCTGCACCTACGGCTACAACATCCCTGCGAACCTCTTCGCGGCCCAGGCGCTGCTCTCGATCGCGGAGATCGCGTCCGAGGTCCTGCGCGATGTCACGTTGGCTGACGACGCCGGCCGGCTCTCGCAGGAACTGGTCACCGGCGTGCGCGAGCATGGTGTGGTCGACGGTCCCGACGGGTCGCCGATCTACGCCTACGAGGTCGATGGCCTCGGGGGCGTGCTCATCATGGACGACGCCAACACCCCGTCGCTGCTGTCGCTCCCCCTCGTCGCACCCGACGTGCTCGATCGCGGCATCTGGGAGGCCACCCGCGAGGTCATCCTGAGCCCCGTGAACCCGTACTGGTTCTCCGGTGCTGCGCTGCGCGGCGTCGGCAGCCCGCACACTCGAGATCGCCGCGTCTGGCCCATCGCGCTGGCCGTCGAGGGTCTCGTGGGGTCACCCGCAGACCGGACCCGGTTGCTGGGAATGATCGCGGACACCGATGCCGGCACAGGGCACGTCCACGAGAGCATCGACGTCGACGATCCGACCAGCTACTCGCGCGCTTGGTTCTCGTGGGCGGAGTCGATGTTCTGTGAACTGGCGCTCGCGCTGGTCGAAGACCAACGCTGCTGATTCCACCGTTCTTCGTGGTTTGATCGGCAGGCGGTCTCCGACCGACCTGGCCCGACCTAAACTCGACGAGTGCCAAGAAATCGCCGGGTGTTCTCGCTCCTGCTCGACAATCGCAAGGCAAAGCTGGTGCAGTCGAGAAGGCGGCCCGGTCGCTACCAACTCAGCGTCGATGGAATTCCGCAGTCCGTCGTCTCGATGACTGATCCCACCGTGCTCGAGTACGCGTACACCCAGCACATCGCCAGAGCAATGGACGCCGCGGATGAGCCCGGTGCACCGCTGTTCACCGTGCATCTGGGAGCCGGAGCACTCACGCTGGCCCGCTACGTCGAGGCCACGCGTGCCGGATCACCTCAGGTCGTGGTCGAGTTTGAGCCCGCTCTCTATGCAGCAGTGGTCGCCGCGCTGCCCCTGCCGCCCGGCGCTGATCTGCGAGTCATCTTCGGCGATGCGCGAGCAGTCGCAGACGCAGAGCTTCCGGATGAGAAGCGATCGTCCGTGCCGTTGCACCCTTCCCCCGCGCTCGACGCCGCAGCGACTGCTCGCACCGCGGTCGACACCGATTGGGTGGATGCGCGCTTCACCGTCGTCGATCTCTGGGATGCCGCCGTCATCCGACATCGTGTGGCCAGCCAGGAGTTCTACCGCCGGGTCGCCGCGCGCTCCGCAGCGGAGGGAGTCGTGGCAGTGAACCTGCTCGATGGGCATCCGTTCGAGTATTCACGGCGACAGGCAGCCACGCTGAGCACCGTGTTCGCTCACGTTGCCGTCGTTCTCGACGCGGAACCGAACGATGACGAAGGGCCACTCGGCAACGTCGTCATCTTCGCGAGCGATGAGCCGCTGGACGTCGTGACGAACCCCGATCTGCTCGGCACACCGCGACCCCACACGCTCCACGACGGTGCGCTGACATCGTGGATCGCGGAAGCGCGCATCATGACCGACGCCGACGGCACAGACTCCCCCGACCCCGACGACCCGCTCTGGGGCTAGCCCCGTCGAAGCTTCGTTCGAATGTCGGTGCTCCGTGATGGACTGAAGTCATGGAAGCGATGGTCGATGCGACGGACTCTCGGATGGCGATGCTCGCCGATCTGATCGCCTCCTTGGAGTCCGCCGAGTCGACACTGAGAGGCATACGCGGAAGAGGCACTGGTCGCCGCGGCGACCGAGTCGCCCAATCGGCTGCGTCCGATCGCCCGGCGCCTCGCGGAGAAGCGCCAACCGCGCACGATCGACGAGCGCCACAAAGACGCTCGCACGCAACGGCGGGTCTCGAGATCCGCGGTCGCGTTGAGATCACTGTTCCGGTGACCACGCTCATGAGCGACGATGCCGATTCGGCGGGTGGCGCGACGTTCAGCTTCGGCACACGGGGTGAATACGGTACGCCAGGCGGATGCGGCACCTGTGGCGGATTCGGCACCCGAGATGGCTGTCCGCCGCCTCCCCCCGAGCTCGACGGGAGGGTCCCGATCGACACGGAGACCGCCCGGTTCCTCGCCGGCTCCGCATCGGGATGGGATCGCGTCCTCACGCATCCGATCACCGGAGGTCTCCTCGCCGTCGACCGCTACCGGCCGAGCAAACACCTCAGACGTCGCCTCAGAGCGAGAGACCAACGCTGCCGATTCCCTGGCTGCGGGATCGCGGCGCGGAAATGCGACCTCGACCACAATGACGCCGCCTCAACCGGTGGCGCGACGAAACACTCCAATCTGGCCGACTTCTGCCGACGGCACCACGTCCTCAAGCACCGGACCCCGTGGCATGTCGCACAGCAATCCGGCGGCATCCTCGAATGGACCAGTCCGACCGGCCGGGTCTACGACGACCGACCGCCGGCCCAGAACACGGTGTGCTTCACTGAGGCAGGCAGAGCGCGCGCCCCGTTCTGAGCGGGTCGTGTGCGATGACGCGTACCGCCGAACGAACGAACCGCCCGACCCCACTCCCGAAGGGAGAGAGGCCGGACGGTTCGCGTGTGAAACGAGATTCTTACTCGTACGACTTCACGATCTCGAGGAGGCTCGGGACGTTCTCGTACGCCTCGGCCGCGTTCTCCTGCGTGACGATCAGCGGCTCGAGCAGGTACGCCGGAACGACCTTCACGCCGTTGTCGTACTGCTCTTCGTCGTTGACGTCGACTTCCTCGCCCTTCTGGAGCTGGCCGACCATCTTGATGGTCTGCTCGACCAGGAGCGTGGTGTCCTTGTTGATCGTGGAGTACTGGATGCCCTCCATGATCGACTTCACCGACTCGACCTCGGAGTCCTGACCGGTGACGACCGGGACGTCCTTGCCGGCGCCCTGCACCGAGGTGATGATGGCGCGCGCGAGCGTGTCGTTCGGGGACAGCACGCCGTCCAGCGTCTCAGAGCTGTAGGTCGAGGTGAGCAGCGAGTCCATACGGCGCTGCGCGTTCTCCGGCTTCCAGCCCTCGGTCGCCGTCTGGGCGATCTCGGTCTGACCCGAGACGACGTTCAGCGTGCCGTCGTCGATCGCCGGCTGCAGCACATCCATCGCTCCACCGAAGAACACGGCGGAGTTCGCGTCATCAGGCGAACCCGAGAACAGCTCGACGTTGTACGGCGCCTCGTGGCCTGCGCGCTCGACGAGACCGTCGAGCAGAGCCTGACCCTGAAGCTGGCCGACCTTGAAGTTGTCGAAGGCGACGTAGTAGTCGACGGCTTCGGTGTTCTCGATCAGACGGTCGTACGCGATGACGGTGACGCCGGCGTCCATGGCAGCCTCGACCTGAGTCGCGAGCTGCTTGCCGTCCTTCGCGCCGATGATGATGACCTTCGCACCACCGGTGACCATTGCCTGGATCTGGTTCTGCTGCTCGGCGACCGTGTTGCTGGCCGGCGCGTACTGCACGTCTGCCTTGAATCCGGCCTCTTCGAGACCGTCAGTGAACAGCTGACCGGCGAGAACCCAGTTCTCGCTGGTCTTGTCCGGAAGCGCGACACCGATCGTGGAGCCGGCTTCGAAGCCGGCTGCGGCCTCTTCGCCCGAGTCCGAACCGGTGTCACCGCCGCGCTCCGAAGAGCAGCCGGTGAGGGCGAAGGCGCCCGCGACGACAAGCGCTGTCGTCGACAGAAGAATCTTCTTCATGTGATCTCTTTCTCTGGTGTGTGAAGGTCTGTCGCGCGTGCGAACGCGAGTCGACCCCTACTTTCCGCTCGTCTTGTCGACGGGTGGGGCTTGGTAGGTCTTGTTGGGTTCGAAGGTCTGCAGCGCAGGGTCCTCCTTGCGGCCGAAGCGGCGCGTCATGAAGCCGATGAGCGAGGGACGACCCTGCTGCTTGTTCCACACGTCGACGCCGACGGCGAAGAGCAGCACGAGGCCCTTGATCATCGACACCACATCGGCACCGGCACCCAGCAGGGCGAGGCCGTTGTTGAGGAACGCCATGACGAGGCCACCGATGATCGACCCGATCACCGTTCCGATTCCACCGGAGACGGCGGCACCACCGATGAACACCGAGGCGATCGCGTCGAGCTCCCAGCCGTTGCCGTCCTGAGGTCCGGATGCCGTCGCCCTGGCGACGTAGATCATGCCGGCAAGCGACGCGAGGACGGACATGTTCATCATCACGAAGAAGTCGACCCAGCGATCCTTCACGCCGGACAGACGTGCAGCCTGGCGGTTGCCGCCGACAGCGTAGATGTGGCGGCCGAAGACCGTGTTGTTGGTGATGAACGTGTAGAGGATGACGAGGGCCAGCAGGATGACACCCGAGATCGGGAAGCTGGTGCCCGGGCGACCGGTCGCGAAGAGCCATCCGGCGACGAGGATGACGACCGAGATGAGGACGACCTTGGTGACGCTCACCCACAGCGGCGCGACATCGGAGTGCATCTTGTGCTGGATGCGGCGCGTGCGGATCTCCCAGAAGACGATCCACGCGACACCGGCGAGAGCCAGCAGCATGGTCGGGATGTTGAACGGCAGCGGCAGGGCGATCTCCGGCAGGTAGCCCGCACCGATGACCCGGAATCCTTCAGGGATCGGAATCGACTGCGAGTCGCCGACCCACTGGTTCGCGCCGCGGAAGAACAGCATGCCCGCGAGCGTCACGATGAACGCCGGCACTCCGACATAGGCGACCCAGAATCCTTGCCATGCTCCGACGAGGACACCGACGCCGAGTCCGAGGAGAACGCCCAGCGGCCAAGGGAGGTTCCAGTCAGCCATGGCCTTGGCGACCACGATGCCGGTGAACGCGGCGACCGATCCGACCGACAGGTCGATGTGGCCCATGATGATGACCATCACCATGCCGATCGCCAGGATCAGGATGTAGGAGTACTGGTTGACGACGTTGATCAGGTTGCCCGACGACAGCGTCAGGCCCTGTCCCTTGAAGATCCAGGTCAGCAGCTGGAAGACGACCAGGATGACGACGAGGCTGCCGAGGATGCCGAACTGGCGGAGCGTCGACTGCCCGCCGCCGAACATCTTGGTGATGTCGCGGAAGTGGAATCCGCTCTTCGCGGGGGTGGATTCGGTGGTCATGCGGATGCTTTCTGGGTCGCGGACGTCATGCTGCGCATGAGGGCCTCGGGTGTCGCCTGATCGGCCGGGATGCAGTCGGTGACCCGACCTTCGAAGACGGTGTAGATGCGGTCGGAGATTCCGAGGAGTTCGGGAAGTTCGCTGGAGATGACGACGACGCCCTTGCCCTGGGCGGCGAGCTCGTTGATGATCGCGTAGATCTCGTACTTCGCCCCGACGTCGATGCCACGCGTGGGCTCGTCCAGGATCAGAAGGTCGGGATCGGTGAACATCCACTTCGCCAGCACGACCTTCTGCTGGTTGCCGCCGGAGAGCTTGCCGACGCCTTCCTCCACCGAGGGGGTCTTGATGCGCAGGGCCTTGCGGTACTGCTCGGCGACCTTGAACTCCGCGCGATCGTCGACGACACCGTGGCGGGCGATCTTCGAGAGCTTCGCCGCGACGACCGAGCGCTTGATGGTGTCGAGGAGGTTCAGTCCCAGCACCTTGCGGTCTTCGCTCACGTAGGCCAGACCGTGCTTGATGGCTGACGCGACGTCGGTCAGGGCGACCTCCTGGCCGTCCTTCACCATCGTTCCGGAGAGGAAGTTGCCGTACGACCGGCCGAACATGCTCATCGCGAATTCGGTGCGTCCGGCGCCCATGAGCCCGGCGATGCCGACGACCTCGCCGCGGCGCACATTGATGCTCGAGCCCTTGACGACCATGCGCTCGGAGACGGTGGGATGCTGAACCCACCAGTCCTTCACCTCGAAGAACACCTCGCCGATCTCGGGCGTGCGATCCGGGTAACGGCTCTCGAGCGAGCGGCCCACCATCCCGCGGATGATGCGGTCTTCGTTGATCTCGCCACGCGAGATGTCGAGCGTCTCGACCGTGCGGCCGTCACGGATGATCGTGATCTCATCGGCGATCTGCTCGATCTCGTTGAGCTTGTGGCTGATGATGATCGACGCGATCCCCTTGGCCTTGAGCCCGAGAATCAGGTCGAGAAGGTGCTGCGAGTCGTTCTCGTTGAGAGCGGCCGTCGGCTCGTCCAGAATCAGCAGCTTGACGTCTTTGTTCAGCGCCTTGGCGATCTCGATGAGCTGCTGCTTGCCCACACCCAGGGTCTTGATCTGGGCGTCAGGGTCTTCGTTCAGCCCGACGCGTGCGAGCAGTTCAATCGTGCGCTGCTTCTGCGCCTGCCAGTCGATGCTGCCGAACCGTGCGATCTCGTTGCCGAGGAAGATGTTCTCCGTCACCGACAGCTCGGGGATGAGTGCGAGCTCCTGGTGGATGATCACGATGCCGGCCTGCTCGCTGGCTGCGATGTCCCGGAAGCGCTGCTCTTCACCGTAGAGGCGGATCTCCCCCTCGTAGGTCCCGTACGGGTACACCCCGGAGAGAACCTTCATCAGGGTGGATTTGCCGGCACCGTTCTCGCCGCAGATCGCGTGGATCTCGCCGGGCCGGACGGTGATCGAGACGTCGGCGAGCGCCTTGACTCCCGGGAACTCCTTGGTGATGTTCTGCATCTCCAGGATGGGGCCAGACACGGTCGGCATCGTTGCTGTAGTGCTCACGAATCTTTCCTTGCGGACGTGCGGTCACCTTCGATGTGACCGTTCACATTGAGTTTACATCGTCCTCCTCAGGACGAAGCGATGTCAAGCCCGGCCGCGAATTTCGTGTCGCTACCGTGATGCAGCGGACTCGCGCGCCCGAAGAATGGTCTGCAGCGGACCGAAGTCGGGCACACCCTCGCCCCGGATCTGCGCGAGAAGGATGCGCACGGCACGGCGACCGAGCTCAGGAAAGTCCTGATGCACGGTGCTCAGCGTGGGCGCGACGTGTGCGGCCACCGGGATGTCGTCGAAGCCGATCACGCTCACATCGTGCGACACCCGGACGCCGGCATCGCGGAAGCCGTGCATCAGCCCGATGGCCATGAGGTCGTTCGCGGCGAAGACCGCAGTGAAGTCTCGGCGGCGCGAGAGCTCCTGACCGGCGAAGTAGCCGAAGTCGGCCGTCCAGTCCCCGCGGATCGGCGGGAAGGTGGGGAGATCCGCCTCGCGAAGTCCGTCAAGGTAGCCACGCATCCGCGACTCGGCTTCGATCCAGTCCTGCGGCCCGGCCAGATGCAGGATGTCGCTGTGCCCCAGGGAGATCAGGTGCTCCGTCGCCGCCCTGGCCCCGGCGACCTGGTCGGCGGAGAGACTCACTCCGTCAGACCCGGAAGCCGTCTGCAGGTTGACGAACGGGATGTCGGGAGACATGCCGCGAAGGACATGGAACACGCGCACCTGCGGGGCGAGTACGACGATGCCGTCCACCTGCTCGCGAGCCAGCTGGCGCACCGCGTTGCCGATCGCCTCCGGCGTCGTGTCCGCGAGATTCAGGGTCGAGACCGAGTACCCCTCCTCGCGGGCGGCATCCTCGATGCCGGCGATCGACGACGTCGGGCCGAACTCCCCGATCGTCGCCGAGAGGATGCCGAGGACGTTCGACTTGCTCGTGACCAGCGCGCGTGCGGCGAGGTTCGGCCGATAGTCGAGCACGGAGATCGCGTCGAGCACCTTGGCCTTCGTCTCAGGACGGATGCTCGGGTGATCGTTCAGCACCCGGGAGACGGTCTGATGGGAGACACCGGCCAAGCGCGCGACATCGCGGATGCTCGGCATACGGGCACGCTCGGAGGCGGTGGACATCGCAGGCCTCCTCGCATGTGCACGGTCACATTGATTCAATCATTATGTACGCCGAACGGCCGACGTGCACGTTGAGGGGTCCCGGCTCAGCCGAGAATGCGGGCGCCGGGCACGGCGCCGTGCACATGCAGCGGATCGAGACCTGCCGCGCGCAGCGACGACTGCACGTCCTGTGCTGTCTCCGGATCCGGGCAGAGAAGAGCGACGGTGGGGCCGGATCCCGAGACGATCCCCTGCAGCGCGCCGGCACCGATGCCCTGCTGGATCGTCTCCTCGAGATCAGGGCGTTCGAACACCGCCGCGGCCTGCAGATCGTTGTGCAGCGCCTCGGCGAGTTGCAGTGCATCACCCGAGCGCAGGGCCTGCAGCACGGGGATGGGGACATCGAGCGACAGTGGCGGCTCGTCGGCGAGCGCGCCGCCCTCGTCGCGCAGCGCGTCCAGCTGCTGGTAGACGACCGGGGTCGACAACCCCTGATCGCTCGTCACGAGGACCCAGTCGAATCGCCCGCGTGCGAGCGCCGGATTCAACTGATCGCCCCGTCCCGTTCCGACCGCCGTTCCGCCGTGCAGCGCGAACGGGACATCGGCTCCCAGGCGTGCGGCGAGGTCGTGCAGACGCGCCGGCGACAGACCGGTCCCCCAGAGCGCGTCGCAGGCGACGAGAGCGGCCGCGGCATCCGCCGATCCGCCGCCCATGCCGCCGGCGACCGGCACGCTCTTGCGGATCTCGAGATCGACGCCCCCGGTGTGCTCCGTGGCCGTCGCGAGGAGCTTGGCCGCGCGCATGGCGAGGTTCCGGTCATCGAGCGGGACGGCGCTCACGTCGTCGAGACCCGACACCGACAGCGAGAAGTCGTCCGAGTGCCGCGCGACGACGTCTTCATACAGAGAGACCGCTTGGAACACCGTCGCCAGCGCGTGATAGCCGTCGTCGTGCCGCGCGCCGACCCCGAGGTAGACGTTGATCTTCCCCGGCGCACGCACGTGCACGGACTCGGCGGAGGCGGCGACGCTCATGATCGGGTCACAGTTCCGACGAGGTCGCCCACAGGTTGACGTCGATGGCTCCGGCGAGCTCGTCGATCCGGGCGAGCTCCTCGGTGGTGAGGGTCGGACCGTTCACGGCGGCGATGTTCTCATCGAGCTGCTCCGGGCGCGAGGCCCCGATCAGCGCGGAAGCGACCACCGGGTTGCGGAGGGACCATTGCAGTGCCAGCTGGGCGAGCGACTGACCGCGGTCCTTCGCCACCTGGTTCAGCGCACGAAGTGTCTCGAGGGAAGCCTCCGAAAGCGGCGCGTCGGGCAGTGAGCCACGCTTCTGCGCCCGCTCGGCTGTGCCGTCACCGAGGTATTTGTCGGTGAGCAGCCCCTGCGCGAGGGGGGTGAACGCGATGGCACCGAGCCCGGACTGCTCGAGAGTCTCGGTCAGACCGTCCTCGACCCAGCGGTTGAGGATCGAGTAGGCCGGCTGGTGGATCACCAGCGGCGTACCCAGTTCTCTCGCGACCGCCACGGCCTCGGCGGTGCGCTCGGCACTGTAGGACGAGATTCCCACGTACAGCGCCTTGCCCTGACGCACGAGCGTGTCGAGCGCACCGACGGTCTCGGCGATCGGCGTCACCGGATCGGCGCGGTGGGAGTAGAAGATGTCGACGTGGTCCAGCCCCATGCGGGTGAGCGACTGCTCGGCGCTGCGCAGGATGTACTTGCGGCTCGCGAAGTCGCCGTACGGGCCCGGCCACATGTCCCAGCCGGCCTTGGACGAGATGATCAGCTCGTCGCGGTAAGGGCGGAAGTCCTCGGCGAAGATGCGCCCGAAGTTCTTCTCGGCCGAGCCGTACGGCGGGCCGTAGTTGTTGGCCAGGTCGAAGTGCGTGATGCCCCGGTCGAAGGCATGCCGCAGAAGGGCCCGCTGGTTGTCGAGCGGGATGTTGTCGCCGAAGTTCCACCACAAGCCGAGGGAGATCGGCG
Organism: Microbacterium sp. CGR2; assembly: GCF_003626735.1. Lineage (NCBI taxonomy): Bacteria > Bacillati > Actinomycetota > Actinomycetes > Micrococcales > Microbacteriaceae > Microbacterium > Microbacterium sp. CGR2. Next base: position 181,846 of record NZ_RBHX01000002.1, read on the forward strand.
GCAGGAACAGACCGGACGTCCCGACCTGCCGATACTCGAACTGCTGGTAGCGGCTCTCGTCTGCGGCGTAGGGACGGTGCAGCTCGGGGACATCGGGGCGGAAGCGCGGAGACTCGGTCACCGTGCCAGATTAGCGCCTGTGGCCTCTTCGGCGATCGACGGAGCCGCCTGCGCGATGCGCTGGAAGTCCTCCACGGTGAGATCCTCGCCGCGGCCGGTCGGAGCGACTCCGGCGGCGGTGAGCACCTCGGATGCCGCCGCAGAGCTGCCGAAGATTCCGGACAACGCCTGCCGGAGCATCTTGCGGCGCTGGTTGAAGGCGGCATCGACGATCTGGAAGGTGCGTCGGCGCTCCTCCTCGCTGCCGCGCTCCCCCTCGGAGCGGTCGAAACCGACGAGCAGGCTGTCGACGTTCGGTACCGGCCAGAACACCTGACGGGACACGTTTCCGGAGAGTTTCCACTCGCCGTACCACGCCGCCTTGACGCTCGGTGAACCGTAGATCTTGGATCCCGGCTTCGCAGCGAGCCGCTCGGCGACTTCTGCCTGCACCATCACGACGCCGCGCTGCAGGTAGCTGAAGTTCTCCAGGAAGTGCAGCAGCACCGGCACCGAGATGTTGTACGGCAGGTTCGCCACGAGCACCGAGGGTTGCCCGGGAAGCTCCGTGATGCGCAGAGCATCCGCATCCACGACCGTGAGCATGTCGGGGTCGACACCGTGCTCCGCCGCGGTCTGGGCTAGGCGGGCGGCGAGTCGGTGGTCGATCTCGACAGCGGTCACGGATGCTCCGGCCTCGAGGATCGCGAGGGTCAGCGATCCGAGTCCTGGACCGACCTCGACCACGCGCTCTCCCGGGCGGACGTGGGCCGCCTGGACGATCTTGCGGACGGTGTTCGCGTCGACGACGAAGTTCTGCCCCAGCTTCTTGGTGGGGGTGACGTCGAGCTCGGCGGCAAGGCGGCGGATCTCGGTGGCGCCGAGCAGGGTGACGGTCATTCCTCCATTGTCTCCTACCCTCAGTATCCTTCTGGGATGCCCTCCCTCGGTGAACTCGTCGCGCCTCGCCGCATGGGCAGAGATTTCCGGTGGCTGCTCGCGTCCTCCTGGACGAGCAACGTGGGCGATGGCGTCGCCTTGGCCGCCGCGCCGCTGCTGATCGCGTCGATGACGTCGTCACCGATGCTCGTGGCGTCCGGGGCCATCCTGCAGTTCCTGCCATGGCTGTTGTTCGGCCTGCACGCGGGGGCGATCGCCGACCGCTTCGACCGCCGCCGCCTGGTGATGTTCGCCAACGGCGCGCGGGCGGTGGTGCTCGCCGCCCTGTGCGTGTTCCTCGTCACGGGCACCGCCAACATCTGGATCGTCCTCGCCGTCGCCTTCCTCTACGGCACCGCGGAGGTCTTCGTCGATACAGCGGGCAGCACGCTGCTGCCGATGCTGGTGAAGCCGGATGACCTCGGCATCGGCAACGCGCGCCTGCAGGCCGGCTACCTGGTGGCGAACCAGTTCGCCGGTCCGCCGCTGGGTGCCTTCCTGTTCGCGGCCGGCACGGCCTGGCCGTTCCTCCTCGAAGTGCTGTGCGTCGGACTCGCCGTGGTGCTCATCTCGCGAATGGCGAAGACGCCGGTGCCGCCGCGCGAGACCGACGTGCACCCACCCGTGCACACCGACATCGCGGAAGGGCTGCGATGGTTGTGGCGAAACCCGCCGGTGCGGATGCTCGTCATCATCATCCTGGTGTTCAACATCACCTGGGCGGCCCCCTGGGGCGTCCTCGTCCTCTACGCGACGGACTACCTGGACATGGGAGCCGTCGGATACGGGGCGCTCACGACGGCCTCCGCCGCCGGCGGCATCCTCGCCACCCTCAGCTTCGGCTGGCTCGAACGGCACGTCTCATTCGCCACCCTCATGCGCGTGGTGCTTTCTCTCGAAGTGCTCATGCACCTCTCCTTCGCCCTCACCACCACCGGCTGGGTCGCGCTCGTGATCATGTTCTTCTTCGGCGCCTACGCGTTCATCTGGGGCACGATCTCGACGACCGTGCGCCAACGACTCGTCCCCGCCGAGCTGCAGGGCCGAGTGGCTTCCGTGAACATGGTGGGCGTCTTCGGCGGCATGGTGATCGGTCAGGCCCTGGGCGGTGTGATCGCCGAGATCTGGGGCCTCACCGCACCCTGGTGGTTCGCGTTCGGCGGTGCGGCGATCACCCTGCTGCTGGTGTGGAAGCCGATCTCGCAGATCGTGTCTCAGTCGGCGAAGGCTCCGTAGACGCGCAGCGTGTTGGCTGCGATCCGGGCGCAGAGCTCGTCGACCTCGAGCCCGAGCTCGGCGGCCATGAACCGCACGGTGATCGGCACGAGATAGGGCGCGTTCGGGCGCCCGCGCAACGGCACCGGCGTGAGGAACGGGGCGTCGGTCTCGACGAGGATGCGGTCGAGGGGCGTCACCGCCAGCGCATCGCGCAGATTCTGAGCGTTCTTGAACGTGACGTTGCCTGCAAACGACAGGTAGTACCCGGCATCCGCGCACGTCCTCGCCATCGCGTCGTCGCCGGAGAAGCAATGGAACACCGTCTTCTCGGGGGCGCCCACGCGGACGAGGGTCTCCAAGACGGCACCGTGTGCCTCACGATCGTGGATCTGCATGGCGATGCCGTGCTTCTTGGCCAACCCGATGTGCGCTTCGAACGACTCGAACTGCGGACCCTGGCGGTCGGGTTCGGTGCGGAAGAAGTCCAGACCGGTCTCGCCGATCGCTCGCGTGCGCGGATGCGCCGCGAGTTCATCGATCACGGTCAACGCCTCATCGAGGCGCCCCTCCTCCGCGTAGGTCGGAGCATCGTTCGGATGGATCGCCACAGCCGCCAGAACTCGGGGATCGGATGCCGCGGCCTCGACCGCCCAGCGCGACGACTCGACATCCCCTGACGCCTGGACGACCCCGGCGATGCCCACGGCCTGAGCGCGGTCGAGCTGCTCGGTGAGCGACAGCGGCTCGTCGCCGTCGAGGATCTCCAGGTGCGCGTGGTTGTCGTAGACCGGCACCGCGAGCGGCTCCGGAGCAGCCGGGTACTTCAGGTCCTTGCGGCCGTCGCCCGAGCGCTCGCGTACATAGGTCTCAGCCATGTGTCAGGCCGTGGACTCCACCCGCGGGAACAGGGGCGTGAGAGCGGTGACGCGGGTGCCGGACGGCAGCGCGCCCCACGTACCGGCGTCGCGGATGGGCTGATCCTGAAGGGCGCCGAGCGCGCCGTCCGCGCCGAGCGCCGACCACAGCTTTCCGGTCGACTGCGGCATGACCGGCGAGAGCAGCACCGCAAGCGCACGCAGACCCTCGGCGCAGGTGTAGAGCACGGTGCCCAGCCGGGCACGCTGACCCTCGTCGCGCGCCAGCGCCCACGGCTCGTTCTCGGTGATGTAGCCGTTGAGGGCATCCACGATGGTCCAGATCGCCGAGATCGCCTCGTCGATGCGGAACAGATCGACGGCGGCATCCGCCTTCGACGCTGCCTCCGCCACGATCCGCTGGATCTCGAGATCCTGCTCGGTGTACTCGGCCGCAGGAGGGACGACCCCCTCGAAGTACTTCTCGATCATCGCGATCGTGCGCGACGCGAGGTTGCCGAACCCGTTCGCGAGCTCGGCCTGGTAACGCGCCGAGAGGTCTTCCCAGGAGAACGATCCGTCCTGTCCGAACGCGATCGCCGAGAGGAAGTAGAAGCGGTACGCGTCGGAACCGAAGACGTCGGTGATCTCCGTGGGTGCGATGCCGGTGAGCTTCGACTTCGACATCTTCTCGCCGCCGACCAGCAGCCATCCGTGCGCGAAGACGCCCTTGGGAACCTCGAGGCCCGCGGCCATCAGCAACGCCGGCCAGATGACCGCGTGGAAGCGGAGGATGTCTTTGCCGACCACATGATAGGCCGGCCAGCGACGTGCGAAGTTCTCGTCGTCGGAGCCGTACCCGACAGCCGTGGCGTAGTTGAGCAGCGCGTCGACCCACACATAGATGACATGCGATTCGTCCCATGGCAGCGGGATGCCCCAGTCGAACGTCGAGCGCGAGATCGACAGGTCTTTCAGCCCCTGACTTACGAAAGACACGACCTCGTTGCGTGCGGAATCGGGCCGCACGAAGTCCGGCTGAGTGCGGTAGAGGTCGAGCAGCCGATCCTGGAACTCGCTCAGCTTGAAGAAGTAGTTCTTCTCCTGCAGCAGCTCGAGTGGCTTCGAGTGGATCGCGCAGACCTTGAGTCCCTCGAACGGACCGGTGCCGTCGACGATCTCGGACTCCGGCTTGAACTCCTCGCAGCCCACGCAGTAGAGCGCCTCGTACTCGCCCGCGTAGATGTAGCCGCGGTCATACAGGCGCTGGAAGAACGTCTGCACGTTCGTCTCGTGACGCTCCTGCGTCGTGCGGATGAAGTCGTCGTTGGCGACGTCGAGCGTCTCCAGGAGCGGGAACCATGCTTCGCTGACGAGCTTGTCCACCCACTCCTGCGGAGTGACGTTGTTCGCGGCAGCCGCCCGCAGCATCTTCTGACCGTGCTCGTCCGTGCCCGTCAGCATCCAGGTGTCATCCCCGGCCTGGCGGTGCCACCGCGCCAACGTGTCGACGGCGACCGTCGTGTACCCGTGACCGATGTGGGGCACGTCGGAGGGGTAGTAGATGGGCGTGGTGATATAGAACGATTCGCCTGCGGGCATGGGGTCAATTCTAGGTGCGATGCGGTGCCTCGTTACGTCACCGTCACTGTCGTCCGATGCCAGCCCTGCGCACCGTCCGGCGCCACGGCTGCGGGCTCCGAAGTCTGGGTCTTCCCATCGACGCTGATCGCCCGGCATTCGATCGTGTGCCGACCGCTCGCAGCACTCCACGGCAGGCTCCACTGAACCCACGTGTCGGCCGAGATGGCATCCGCCAGCTCGGCGCGCTGCCAGGGGCCGTCATCGATGCGCACCTCGACGGCCTCGATGCCGATCTGCTGCTGCCACGCCATCCCGGCGATCACCGTCTCCCCCGGCGCGACAGTCCCGCCACGCGGCACGTCGATGCGCGACTGAAGCTTGATCGGCCCTCGATCGGACCACCCGCGCGTGGTCCAGTAGGCGGTCTTGCGGTCGAAGCGCGTGACCTCCAGGTGCGTGACCCACTTCGTCGCGGAGACGAACCCGTAGAGGCCGGGCACGACCATCCGCGCGGGGAAGCCGTGTTCGATCGGCAGCGCTTCGCCGTTCATGCCGATCGCGAGCAGTGCGTCGCGGTCGTCGGTGAGCGCCTCGATCGGTGTCGACGCCGTGAAGCCGTCCGCGGAGGTCGACAGCACCATGTCGGCGTCGGCGGCGACCCCCGCACGGGCGAGGAGGTCGCGAATCGGATGTCCCAGCCAGCGCGCGTTCCCGATCAGCGAGCCGCCGACCTCGTTCGAGACGCACGCGAGCGTGACGTCGGACTCCTGCAACGGCAGGGCGAGCAACTCGTCCCAGGTGACCACGACTTCGCGATCGACCATCCCGTGGATGCGCAGCGACCAGTCAGCCGGGTCGACGCGCGGAACGATCAGAGCGGTGTCGATGCGGTAGAAATCGAGGTTCGGCGTGACGACGGGCGCGAGCCCGGGGATGTCGAGTTCGGCCGCGGCGGGGACCGGAGCGGCGGGCCGCGCCGCCGTCGGAAGCCGCAGTGCCGTGCGCACCGCCTCGATCGACCGGGTCGCACCCCGCGCGACGTTCCCGACGACGAGCGCCGCAAGGCCGACCGTGGCGGCCCCCGCGGTCCACAGGAGGAATCGCCGCCGATCGTCTCCGTCGGGCTGGAACCCGGCGACCGGGCGCAACCGGCGGATGAGCACCCGCACGGCGATCACCGCGGCGAGTCCGGCGACGAGACCGGGCAACCACGCGAAGGGTCCCGCTCCGGGGCGGACCATCGCAGCCACCACGGCAAGCGCGCCGAGGCCGCCCAGGATCACCGCCCCCGCCCCGGAGCGGCGAAGCTCCAGTATCCCGGCGAGGGCGGCGACCACCGCAAGCACGACCGCGATGCCCACCAGCAGCGCCACTTTGTCGCCCGTGCCGAACAGCGCGATCGCCGTGTCCTTGGCCCAGCTGGGGGCGAGGTCGATGAGCCCGCTCCCGATCACGGCGAACGGGCTCGCGCTCGGCTCGACCACCGCGGCGACGAGCTCGCCCAGGCCGACGGCGAACAGCGCCGCACTCAGCCCTGCGAACGCACCATGCCTCGTCATGACCCGAGCGTAACCCGGCGCCGGTGCCGCGATCCGCCGCAATTGTTACAAGCTCAGTGCGTTCCGCCTGGCGACCTCACCGAGCCAGGCGAGGCTCGGCTTCGGAGTGCGCTCGAACGTCTCGTGATCGAAGGCGATGAGACCGAACGTGGGCGCGAACCCGCTCGCCCACTCGTAGTTGTCCAGCGCGCTCCAGTGCTGATAGGCCCGCACATCGATGCCGTCCGAGATCGCCCGATGCAGCCCCTCCAGAGCTCCCTGCGTGTAGGCGACCCGACGTGTGTCGTCTGCGGTGGCGATGCCGTTCTCCGTGACGAGAACCGGGACCCCGCCGCTGCGCTCCCACGCGCTGCGCACCCCCATCTCGAGCGCCTCGGGGAAGAACTCCCAGCCCGTGAGCGTGGTCTCGACGTCGGCGCTGACCGGCCGCGGGCCCTCCGGGCCGATGAACGTGCGCGTGTACGCCTGCACCCCGACGAAGTCGTCGCCGGCGGACTGATCCAGATACCAGTGGTCCCGCGGGTCACCGTACTCGGCGAGCATCTCATCGGCGCCCGGCTCTCCCGTCGAGTGGAAGGCCTGGGTCGCGATGGTCCATCCTGCCTGGATGCCCGGCACCGAATGCAGGATGTCGGATGCTCGGCGATGGGCGGCGAGCAGAGTGTCGGCGACACCCAGGTCGGGGTTCGGCAGGCCGTAGGCGACGAGGTTGGCGGCATCCTCTCCCCCGGCCAGCATCGCGGCGATGTTCGGCTCGTTGATGGTGCACACGTAGGTGACGTCGTCGAGGATCGGCAGCACCGTCTCCACATACCGGGCGAACCGGTCGACCGCGTCATCCGCACGCCAGAAGCCGTCGTTCTGGAACCACTGCGGCACCGTGAAGTGCATGAGGGTCACGGTCGGGTCCAGCCCCAGGTCGCGCGCCGTGTCGATCATGCGGCGGTAGTGGTCGAGCATCGCGCGGGACACGAAGCCACGCTCCGGTTCGATGCGCGCCCACTCCACCGAGAAGCGGTAGGAGTTCAGCCCCGCCTCAGCGAGCAGCCGCATGTCCTCCGGGTACCGGTGGAAGTGGTCGGCGGCATCACCCGAAGGCTCGACCATCGACGAGCCGGGCGCATGCTCCATGGCCCACCAGTTGCTGGTCGTGTTGTTCCCCTCCACCTGATGGGCTGCGGTCGCAGCTCCCCAGAGAAAGCCGTCAGGGAATGTGAGCACGAGTGCTCCTTTCTATCGAGATCGTGAAGGATTGGGTACGGCATCCAGCAGTTGCACCGTGTACGGATCGGACGGATGCTGCAACACCTCGGAGGTCTCTCCGCGCTCGACCACACGCCCGCTGTTCAACACCAGGATGTTCTCGGTCACGAGCCGGGCGCTCAGCAGGTCGTGCGTGATGTACAGCATGCTGATGCCCCAGCGCTCGCGCAGGTCCTCCAGGAGTGCCAGCACACCGGCTCGCAGCGAGACGTCCAGCATCGACACCGGTTCATCCGCGATGAGCACCTGGGGATCGCTGGCCAGCGCCCTGGCGATCACGACGCGCTGGCGCTGACCACCGGACAGCTGATGCGGCAGCTTCGCCGCGTACTGCTCGACTGGCGTGAGCCCGACGGTCTCGAGCAGTTCGAGGACGCGCGCTCTGGCCTCCTGGCCGCGCAGGGGCGTGTAGTTCTTGACCGGTCGCGAGAGCGCGTACTCCACCGTGTGCAGGGGGTTCAGCGCGGCATACGGATCCTGGAACACCATCTGCACGTCCTTGCGGAGATCACGCAGCCCTCGCCGGCGCAGCGATGCGACGTCCGTGTCGCCGAAGCGCACCGAGCCCGAACTCGGCTTCTCGACACCCGTGATCAGCTTCGCGATCGTGGACTTGCCCGATCCGGATGCTCCGACGAGAGCCAGAGCCTCCCCCGGCTCCAACCGGAACGAGACGTCGTCGACGGCGGTGACCGCTGCCTGTCCGCGTCGCGGCGCCGGGTAATGCTTCGACACGCCCTCGACGACGATGGCGGCATCCGCGCGACGCGCGTCCCGCTCGGAAACCGTCGGCAGTGTCTCGGTGACGTCTGTGCGAGCTCGTCCTTCGCGACGACGCGTGCCGAGATCGACGAACCCCGGGATCGAGATGGATTTCGCGCGGGGGTCGGCGTAGTGGCTCAACAGCATCCGCGTGTAGTCGTCGCTCGGATCCTCGAGGATCTTCCGGCTCGGCGCGTCCTCGACGATCCGCCCCTCGTGCATCACCATCACGCGGTCGGTGGCTTCGAGGACGATCCCGAGATCGTGGCTGATCAGGATGGCCGTGAACTGCTCGGCGCGCTGAAGGTCCTTGATCGTGTCCATCACGGCGTGCTGCACCAGCACGTCGAGCGCGGTGGTCGGCTCGTCGAAAACCATGAGCTGCGGCTCCAACGACAGGGCGAGCGCGATCGACGCGCGCTGTCGCATGCCGCCGGAGAGCTCTCCGGGATAGCGCTTGAGCACCGCTGCATCGAGGCCGACCTTCCCGATCAGCTCTCGTGCGCGCTGATCCCGGGCGTCGCGGGGCACATGACCGTGGGCGGCGAAGATGTCCTGGAAGTGCGCACCGACCGTGCGCACCGGGTTCAGCGCGTTCATCCCCGACTGCAGCACCATGGCGAACCCGCCCTGACGCTGGCGGCGGAGCTGCTCGGCGTCGAGTTCGCGGATGTCCTCTCCGCCGAACAGGATGCGTCCGCCGCTGATCCGCGCCGGCGGCTTCTGCAGGCGTGTGAGCGCGAATCCGAGTGTCGACTTGCCCGACCCTGACTCGCCGACCAGCCCGACGAACTCCCCCCGCCTCAGCGAGAAGGACACATCGTGCACCGCGGTGATCGGGACCGCGCCGGGAGAGGCGTACTCGACCGACAGACCCTGCACGTCCAGAAGGACTTCGGCGTTCATCGTCCCTTCCCTTCTCGGAGGCGCGGATTCGATATGCCGTCCACGCCGAAGTTGATGAGTGTGAGACTCAGCGCCAGCAGTGCGATGCACAGACCGGGCGCGAACAGGAGCAGCCACTGGCCGGTGAGGAGCGAGTTGGAATTCTGCGCCCAGTAGAGCATGGTGCCCCAGCTGACGATGCTGGAGTCGCCGAGGCCCAGGAACTCCAGTCCTGCCTCCGCGAGGATCGCTGCGGTCGCCGCACCGAACAGCGTGCCCGCGATGATCGAGGTCATGTTCGGCAGGATCTCGCGGAAGATGATGCGCGCCCTGCTGTCACCGGAGAACTGTGCCGAGGTGACGAAATCGTTCCCGCGGAGGGACTGCGTCTGGCTGCGCAGCACGCGCGCACCCCACGCCCATCCCGTGACCACGATGACGGCGATGATCATCAGGATGCCGCCGTTCTGCAGATAGGCGGCGATCACGATCATCAGAGGCAGCCCCGGGATGACGAGGAAGAGGTTGACGATGAAGCCGACCACCTCGCCGCCGAATCCGCGCATGTACCCCCACGTCAATCCGACGAGGATGGCGACGATCGTGGAGAGGATGCCGGCGGCGAACCCGACGAGCAGGCTGACCTGTGCGCCGTAGATGAGTTGACTGAGCACGTCTTCTCCGGCTGCGGTGGTGCCGAGCCAGTGCGCGGCCGAGGCGTCGGCGTTGCGTTCGAAGTCGTTCTCCTTCGGCCCGTACGGCGCCAGGAGCGGGGCGAACACCGCGACCAGGACGAACAGGGCGAGGATGCACAGCCCGAGCCGCGCCTTGCCGTTCGACCAGAGCGTGCCGATCATGCGCCCGAAGGATCGCCACGGACGGGGAGCGGCGATGCGGCCGTCGGGAATCTTGACGTTCATCGTGGAGGTCATCGGCGGGTCCTTGGGTCCAGCGCGCCGTACAGGATGTCGACGAGGAAGTTGGCGATGAGCACGCTGACGGTGATCATCAGGAAGAGCGCCTGCATGAGCGGATAGTCCTGCCCGATGACGGCGTTGAAGAGCAGATATCCGATGCCGGGATAGCCGAAGACCTGCTCGACGAGGATCGACCCGCCCACCACTCCGCCGAGCGTGAGCCCGAAGCCGGTGAGGTTGGGCAGGATCGCGTTGCGGGCCGCGTAGCGGAGGGCGATCGTGCGTCCGTGCAGACCGTTCGCCTCCGCGAACGTGACGTAGTCCTCGCCCAGCGTGTTGATCATCGCGTTGCGCATCCCGATGATCCAGCCGCCGAGGGAGGTGAGGAGGATCGTCACCGCCGGCAGCACCGCGTGCCGGAGGAGATCGGCGATGAAGTCCCAGGTGAACCCGGGAGTCGTCGTCGCGGAATATGCGCCGGTCGTGGGGAACCAGTGCAGCACGTAGCCGAAGAAGAACAGCAGCAGCAGCGCCGTCCAGAAGTAGGGGAACGTGCTGAGGAACGAACCGGTGAGAGTCGGCAGGCTGTCCAGCCACGTTCTGCGGCGCCAGGCCGCGGCGACCCCGATCAGCGTTCCGATGACGAAGGCGAGGATGGTGACGATCCCCACCAGTCCGATCGTGTACGGCAGTGCCGTGGAGACCATGCTCGACACCGACTGCGGGTAGAACGTGTACGAGACGCCGAAGTCGAGGCGGGCGACCTGACCGAGGTAGGCCACGTACTGATCCCACATCGATCCGGTCGGCACGCCCAACTGGGCCTCGATGGCCGCGCGAGTGGCGTCCGAGACAGGGCCGTTCTGCGAGAGCTTCGCGATGGCGGCATCCGCCGGAGACCCGGGCATGAGGCGCGGCAGGAAGAAGTTCAGGGTGATCGCGGCCCACAGGGTGAGCACGAAGAGCCCGAGTTTCTGGAATACGTACTTCACTGGTCGTCGCCCTTCACTCGCTCGAGCCGCGTGAAGATCATCAACGGCGCCGAGTCGTAGTTCTGCGGGATCATGTAGGGGTCTTCCGCCGAGGGCCAGCCGGTGAACTTCGCGTCACTGAAAAGGCCCCAGATTCCGCCGTAGTACAGCCCGATGACCGGCAGATCGTCGTACACGATGCCCTGCAGCTCGCGGACGATCTGGGCCTGCCGCTCGGTGTCGACGGTGCCGCGGTACTCCGCCAGCAGAGCATCCGCCTCATCCGAGCGGAAACGCTGGAAGTTGTTCGCCGTCGCCTCTCCGCTGGGCACGTAGAACTCGCTGGAGAGCAGGTTGTTGTACGCCTGATAGACGTCGCCGTTGCCCATGCCGCCGATGGCCATCTCGAAGTCGCCGTTGCTGATCGCGCTCTGATATCCGGCCGGCTGCGGGAGGCGCAGCGTGACCTTGACGCCGACGGCCGCGAGCTGGCTCTGCACCGTCTGGGCGGCCCGTGTCCAGTCCATGAAGCCGTTGGCGGTGGTGAGGGCGAACTCGAGCTGCTCTCCGTCCTCCCCGACGAGCCGGTCGCCTTGCAGGGTGTATCCGGCCTCGGCGAAGGCCGCGAGCGCGGCATCCGTGTCCTGCGTGATCATTCCCCGGTCGGGGATGTCGGGATCGAGGTACTCTTCCTGGTTCGGGAGGACGAGACCGGTCTGACCGGCGGGCTCCATGTATCCCTCGGATGCCGTTTCCGCGATCTCCTCGCGATCCAGGGCCAGGGCGATGCCACGGCGCACATCAACGTCGTCGAAGGGCGCGACCTCGAGGTTCGGCATCAGCGCGATCACTCCTGCGGGCGGGAACCACCACTTGTTGTGTTCGCTCGCTGCGCCCCAGGTGCCTTCGACATCGGAGATGAAGGAGTATGCCCAGTCGTAGCCGCGGCTGACCGTGTCGAGCTGGGAGTTGGTGGCGGGAAGGATGATGTGCTCGATCTCTATCGAGTCGGCTTGCCAGTAGTCGGGATTCTTGTCCATCGAGTACTGCTGGTCGTTGTAGTTGCCCAGCACGAACGGTCCCGTCCCGACCGGGTTCTCGTTCCGCCAGGTTCCCGCATCCTCGACGTCGGCCCAGATGTGCTCGGGCACGATCATGGTCTGGCCGAGGATCGGCAGGGAAGGCGCGTCGTCGCTCTGCAGGTGGAAGACGATGTCGTTCCCCTCGACCTCGAGGGTGTCGATGTGCTGCCATGCGCCCTTGATGTCGAGCGGGGGGTTGTCTTTCAGGAGCTGGAACGTGAACGCCACGTCCTCCGCCGTCAGGTCTTCGCCGTCTGACCACTGCACGTCGTCGCGGATGGTCATGATCGCTGTGCGCGGGTCGGGCTGGGACCACTCCGATGCCAGCCACGGGTTCAGCGTTCCATCGAGCGGGTTGACCATGATCAGCGGCTCGTAGATCCACCGCGAGGCGGTGCGCGTGTTGGTCAGATACGGGTTGAAGTTCTGGGTGAAGAACGGGTTCCCCTTGTCGGCGTTGATCAGCATCGTGTCTTCGCCGATCGCCGGGTCGGGTTGCGAGGTGATCTGGATGCTGCATCCGCTCAGCACCACCGCCGCACTCGCCAGCGCCACGCCGGCGAAACGCCGCCAGCGTCGGAGCATGTGCTTCTTCGACACTCTGTCCGTCTTGGACACCCTGCCACCTCATGTCAGCTCTGTCATGAAGAGCGCTCCTGTGTGGAGCGCCCGCACGGCCTACGCCGTGCGGCTAATTGTAAGCGCATACATTTCGATACGGCAACCCCTCCGGAGAGTTCCTTCCCGCTCAGCTCTGGCGGATCGAACTCTCGCGAAGCAGGATCTGCAGCGGCAGTCGCACGATGGTGGGCTCAGCGCCGGGTTGCTCCAAGCGGCGCGCGAGGACCTGGACGGCCGCACGACCCAGGTCGATCATCGGCTGTCGGATCGTCGTCAGGGGCGGCCGCGAGAGCGCTGCCGCCTCGATGCCGTCGAATCCCGTCACGAGCACGTCTTCGGGCACGCGGACACCACTGGTGCGGAACACATCGAGCGCACCCAGAGCCATCTGGTCATTCGCGGCGATCAGCCCGTCCGGGAGCCCCGACGCCATCAGTTCCTCGGCCGCACGCCGCCCCGACGCGCGGGTGAAGTCGCCATGGACGACGGTCACCTCATCCATCGGAATCCCCGCCTCCTGGACAGCGGTGGCGAACCCGTCCCGGCGCTGGATGCCGTCGGGCGAATCGGGTGGGCCGGCGAGGAAGGCGAGCCGCTCCCCCTGCACCTGCGACAGGACGTGACGGGTCAGCTCGGCCATGGCCTCCGCGTTGCTGACCGTGACATGGTCGTAGTGGTCTCCTCGGGGTGGCCCCGAGAGGACGACGACCGGGATGCGACGCGCCAGTCGAGCCAGCACGTCGTCGGGCACGCTGCTGGCGAGAACCATGAGCCCGTCGACGCGACCCGCCATGTCGCGCACGGTCGAGCGGTCGGGGTCGTCCCGGCCGACGCCGACCATGAGCACGAAGCCCTGCTTCCACGCTTCCAGTTCGGCACCACGGAGCACCTCGTCGAGGAAGAGCATCGTCGGGTGCGCACCGTCGGGCGTGGCGGCGTCAGGTTCCGCGCCGTCACGGATCACTGTGTACGGAGGGACGGCAGCGCCGACATCCGCGAGCACGTCCAGATTCGGCGCCTCGTCGGCCGCATCGAATCCGGGAAAGTAGAGCCCGAGCACGCCGGTGCGCCGCTCCGCCAGTCCTCGCGCGCTGCCACTGGGCACGTATCCCAGTGCCGAGACGGCGTCCAGCACCCGCTCGCGGGTCACCGGACGCACGGCCTCCGGCGAGCGCAGGACGCGGGAGACCGTGGCGATCGAGACGCCGGCGCGGTCGGCGACGTCGTACACCGTCGCTGCCTTGCCCATGATCGCGTCTTCCTTCCCTGCCACCGTGCCAGGGTACCCGGCGGCGCCGTCAGTTCCGGCGCGCGACGAGAGCGCCGTGTGGCCGTGCGCTGGGCTCCCCCGCACGCCGTCTCCGCTCTTCGCGGGACGTGACCTCGAAGCCGGCATCCGCCAGCAGTTCGGCGAGAGCATCCGCAGACCAGTAATAGGCGGTCGTGACCTGATGGTCGAACGGCTCGCGAGGCCGACCCTCGAAGAAGCCGAGCAGCAGAGCGCCTTCGGGCGTGAGGACGCGCGCGAACTCGGTGAGCACGGCGGGGACGTCGGCGGGACGCGTGTGGATCAGCGAATACCAGGCGAGGATGCCGCCGACTGACGCATCCTCGAACGGAAGTTCTCGGAAGGAGACCTGCTCGAAGCGCAGTTCGGGATGGGTCCGGCGTGCCGAGCGGACGAACTCTCCCGAGATGTCGACGCCGACGACCTCGCGGTGATCGCCGCTCAGAAACCCTGTCCAATGCCCTGGGCCGCACCCGGCATCCAGCAGCAGCCCCGGTGTCTCATCCCGCCAGCGCCGGATCGTCTCGCGGTCCCGTTCGTCCATCTGGTCGACGCTTCCCAAGAGCTGGACGTACTCGGCTGCCCTGGCGTCGTACGCGCCCGCGATGGCGGCGTCGGATTCCCCGGGCGCCGGACTCATCGCGTGCGGGCCGCGAGCGCGGCCTGATACAGATCCCGCGACGAGAGCCCGGTGAGCGCGGCGACCTCGGACGCGGCATCCTTCAGGCGGATGCCGTCGGCGACGAGCTGCTGCACCTGAGCCAGTGCGTCGTCGGGCGAAGCATCCCGGCGGCTCGCCCCCTCGACCACGACAACGATCTCGCCCTTGACGCCACCCTCGGCCCAGGCCACGAGTTCGGATGCCGTACCCCGCCGTACTTCCTCATAGAACTTCGTGAGCTCCCGGCAGACCGCGATCCGCCGTTCGTCGCCGAACGCAGCACCCATGTCTGCGAGCGCACTCGCCAGGCGGGCGGGCGACTCGAAGAAGACCATGGTGCGAGGCTCCGCGGCCAGCGCCCTGAGCGTCGACCGCCGTTCGCCGGGCTTGCGCGGAAGGAATCCCTCGAACGTGAAACGGTCGGTGGGGAGCCCGGAGATGGCGAGCGCCATGAGCACCGCGCTCGGGCCGGGGATCGCCGTCACTGTGACCCCCTGCGTCACGGCTTCGGCCACCAGGGCGTAGCCCGGATCGCTGACCGTCGGCATGCCGGCATCGCTCATCACCACCACGTCGGAACCGGCCGCGAGAGCGGCGAGCTCCGCCGCCTTCTGCTTCTCGTTGTGGTCGTGCAGCGCGATCAGTCGCGGCCGGTTGTCGATCTGCAGCGCCTTCAGCAGCCGCTGGGTGGTCCGTGTGTCCTCCGCGACGATCGTCTCCGCGTTCTCGAGCACCTCGACGAGGCGGCGCGAGACATCGCCGAGATTACCGATCGGAGTGGCAGCGAGGATGATCACCCGCTCAGCATAGGCGCGTTGTCTAGGCTGGACCGGTGACCGCGCCCGTGCCTCTGCTGCCAGACCCCGAGGAGCGGCTGACACGCTACGGGCAGCTGCGCGACCGGCTGCTGCAGAGCCCGGACTGGGGCCGCGCGATCGGCTGGCTCGCGCCCCTGCTCGTCACGACCGTCGCCGCGCTCCTGCGGCTGGTGAACCTCGGCCACCCGCATCAGCTCGCCTTCGATGAGACCTACTACGTCAAAGACGCCTGGTCGCTGTGGACTCTCGGCTACGAGGGAACCTGGGGCGAAGGTGCCAACGAGGCCTTCCTCACCCTGCAGGAGCTGCCGCTGTCCGACACGGGCGCGTTCGTGGTGCACCCGCCGCTGGGCAAGTGGCTGATCGCGCTGGGGATGGCGATCGGCGGACCCGACAACAGCGCCGGCTGGCGGCTGGCGACCGCCCTGCTTGGTGCGGGCTCGGTTCTGCTGGTCTACCTGATCGCCCGCCGTCTCACCGGCTCCGTCGTCGTCGCGACCGTGGCCGGCACGCTGCTCGCCATCGACGGGCTGAGCATCGTGATGAGCCGTATCGCCCTGCTCGACGGCATCCTGACCTTCTTCATCCTCCTCGGGCTGATGTTCGTCCTCATCGACCGGCAGCGCACCATCCCACTGCTGGAGAAGCGCGACCCGGAGGCGCCCGACCCGTTCTGGGGACCGGTGCTGTGGCGCCGTCCGTGGCTGATCGCAGCGGGAGCGGCGCTGGGCGCGGCATCCGCCGTGAAGTGGTCAGGGCTCTACGCGCTCGCCGGCCTCGGACTGTACGTCGTGGTCACCGACGCGCTCGCACGACGCCGCGGCGGGGTCGTGCTCTGGCCCACCTCGGCCGCGTTCCGTCAGGGACCGGTTTCCTTCGTCCTGGTCGTCTTCCCCGCGCTCGCCGTCTACCTGATCAGCTGGACCGGCTGGCTCGTCACCGCCGGTGGGTATGACCGGCAGAGCGACGCCAACCCCCTGGTCGCGCTGTGGGAATACCACCGGTCGATACTCGGCTTCCACGTCGGGCTCAGCAGCGGACACTCCTATGCGAGCCCCGCATGGCAGTGGCCGCTCCTCCTTCGCCCGACGGCGGTGTGGGTGGGCGAGGACTCCACCGGCTGCGGCACCGATCACTGCATCGCCGTCATCTCCGCCGTGCCCAACCCGCTCATCTGGTACGGGGGTGTCGCGGCATCGGTGTACCTGATCTATCGGCTCGTGCGCGGGTGGATCACCCGTCAGCCGGTCGCGCCCGCACTCAGCGTCGCGCTGGTCGGACTCGCCGTCACCTACCTGCCTTGGCTGATGTTTCCCGAGCGCACGATCTTCCAGTTCTACACGGTGGTGATGATGCCGTTCCTCGTCCTCGCGCTGACGATGACGCTGCGCATCATCGCCGGCCGCCGGGAGGATCCCCTCTCCCGGCGACAAGCCGGGGAGCGGACGGTGGTCGTCTTCCTGGTGTTCGTCGTGCTGGTCTCAGCCTTCTTCTACCCGCTGTGGACGGGCATGAGCGTGCCGTACGACTTCTGGCTCCTGCACAACTGGCTACCGGGCTGGGTGTGACGCAGTCGCCCTGGCGACGATCAGAAGCGCGCCCGTCAGCGCGACGGTGAGCACCAGCTGGAGCCGAGCGGCAGGGTCGAGCATCGCGAGGGCGATCACCCCGGCCAGCAGCGCGAGGCAGAGCCACGACAGCCACGGGAACCCCCACATGCGCATCGGCATCGGGAGCCCTGCGCGATCCGCGCGCCGTCGCAGGATGATCTGCGAGACGGCGGTCGCAGTCCAGATGACCAGCAGCGTCGACCCGACGACGTTGAGCAGAGCCGGCAGGACGACGTCCGGAAAGGCCCAGTTGAGACCCACGGTCACGAACCCGAACGCGACGGATGCGAGGACCGCGACGGTAGGCACCCCGTCACGGTTCGTGCGGGTCGCGACCTGCGGCGCAAGACCTCGCTCCCCCAGCGAATAGGCCATGCGGGAGGCCCCGTAGATGGTGGCGTTCATCGCGGACAGCAGCGCGATCACCACGATGAGGTCCATGACCAGCCCCGCGCCCGGCACGTTCAGCGTGGCGAGCACGGCTGAGAAGGGCCCCTCGCTCACCGCGGGGTCGTTCCACGGGAGGACGGCGACGATGACGAAGATGGATCCGATGTAGAAGACGAGGATGCGCACGAGCACCTCGCGGACGATCCGCCGGATATTGCGGGCGGGATCGTCCGACTCGGCGGCCGCGATCGCGACGACCTCGGTGCCTCCGAACGCGAACACCACGATGAGCAGTGCGGCAGCGATCCCGGTGATGCCGCTCGGGGCGAAGCCGCCGTTGACCGTGAGGTTCGCGACGCCGGTGGCTGGCACCCCCGGGATCAGCCCGAGGATCGCGCCCGCACCCACCACCAGGAACGCGATGATGGCCGCGACCTTGATCGCCGCGAACCAGAACTCGAACCGGCCGTAGTTGCGCACCCCGAAGAGGTTGACCGCGGTGAGAGTCACCATGAACACGAGCACCCACACCCACGCGGGGACCCCGGGAACACGGTTCGACACGATCCCCGCCGCTCCGGTCGCCTCCGCGGCGATCACGACCACCAGCTGGATCCAGTACAACCACCCGACCGCGCTTCCGGCACTGCGCCCCAGCGCGTCTTGGGCGTACGAGCTGAACGCGCCGGAACTCGGCCGCGCGGCCACCATCTCGGCGAGCATCGCCATCACGAGGATCACGATGCCGCCGGCGACGAGGTAGGAGATCAGCACCGCGGGACCGGCGAGGCCGATCGCCTGCCCCGAGCCCACGAACAGGCCGGCACCGATGGCGCTGCCCAACCCCATCATGGAGATCTGACGACGGGTGAGCCCGGGGTGCAACCCCTGAGACGGGGTGGCGACTTCGGTCATGCGGGCGACTCCGTGGTTCGTTCGAGGGGCAGGTCCGCCGGGTCGCTCACCGGCAGCCGGCAGACGAAGGCGCGGCAGTCGAAGGCGCGCTCCGGCGCATCGGCTTTGCCGTGGAAAAGGTCGAAGTCGGCGTCGCTGAAGGCCTGCGCCTGCGCGGGGGAAACCACGGCGACGACATCGGCGTCCGCCCGCCGTCCGACTCGTGCCAGCTCCCCGTCGCGGTCATCCGTGACGATCACGACCTGGCGGGGAGGCAGCGCCAGGCCGGCTGCCACCCGCAGAAGGCTGCCGTGAGCGAAAGGCTGCTCCAGCGACCGGGCGGCGAGCGTCCGCACCGTGGAGGCCGCCGCTTCCCGGTACCGCTCCCCCGCCCCGAGCCGCCACGCCGACAGTGCTGCCGAGGCGATCGCCGCCGCATCCGAGGGCAGGTCCCCGTCGGTGTGATCCGGTGAGGCCGCGATCCCCCTGGTTGCAAGCAGCGGGTCGCCGACCACACCGTCGAGCGCCTCGTCGAGCATCTCCCGCGCCGTCACCGCCCAGGAGAACTCTCCGGTGGCCGTGGCGAGCGCGAACAGCCCCTCGGCGAAGAGGCCGAGATCCGCGCCTGTCGCGACCGCGGCCGAGGCCTCGCCGTCGAGCGATGCCCGCACCAGCGCACCGCGGGCGTCGCGGTTCACGCGCAGCACATGGGTGGCGGCCGCCGCGGCCGCGTCGATCAGAGACGCCTCACCGAGAGCCGTACCCGCGCGGGAGAGAGCCGCGATCGCGAGGCCGTTCCATCCCGTGATGACCTTGCCGTCGACCGCCGGCGGCTCCAGCGCAGCACGCTCGGACACCGGGCGAAGGTAGTAGCCGCCCTCGCTCCGGACCCCGTCGATCCACGACTCCGAGTCCTGCGCCGCGCCGAAGCCTCCGCCGTCGCGGGTGAGCGTGGTGCGCAGGAAATCGGCGACCCCGCGCGCCGCCGCCTCATCGCCCGCGTCGAGCGCGACCTCGAGCAGCTGGGCGTTGTCCGTCAGCATCCGCTCGTAGTGCGGGACCGTCCAGTCGCGTCGGGTCGCATAGCGGAAGAACCCGCCATCCTCGTCGTGGAGCTCCGACGACACCATCGCGGCGAGCGCGCGGACAGCGGATGCCGCAGCCTCCGGCGCGTGCTCGCGCACCAGCGGATCCTGCAGGAACCGCAATGTCGTCCCCACCGGGAACTTGGGAGCTGCGCCGTATCCCCCGTAGACACGGTCCTCCCGCGCCGCGACGGCTTCAGCGGCGGCCGCGATCGCTCGAACGTCCGGCAGGTCGGTGGGCGCGGATTCGGCCGCGCGCGCGAGCGCGTCGGTGACCGCATCCGCCGACTCCTCGGCCTGTGCACGCCGCAGCGTCCATGCCTCGCGCACAGCGGCGAGCACGTCGCGGAACGAGGGCATCGACTGTCGGGGCTCGGGAGGCCAATAGGTGCCGGCGTAGAACGCCTTTCCCTCGGGTGTGGCGAACACCGTGAGCGGCCAACCCAGATTCTGCGTGAACGCGGATGCCGCCGCCATGTACGCGCCGTCGACGTCGGGATGCTCCTCCCGGTCGATCTTGACCGACACGAAGCCCTCGTTCATCAACTCCGCGACCTCGGGGTCGGCGAAGGACTCCCGCGCCATCACGTGACACCAATGGCAGGTCGAGTACCCGATCGAGATCAGCAGCGGGACGTCCCGCCGACGCGCCTCATCGAACGCGGCCTCGCTCCACGGGAACCAGTCCACGGGGTTGTCGGCGTGCGCCCGCAGGTACGGGCTGAGGGTGTCGGCGAGCCGGTTTGTCATGCGCTCACGCTACGCCGAAGGGCGACGATCCGCCTCAGTTCACGTCGTCCGGGTGCGAGCCGACGCGACCGGAGCCGTCGAGGGGATCGAGTCCGTCGATCGCGTCGATCTCGGCGTCGGTCAAGGTGAAGCCGAACACATCGAGGTTCTCGCGGAGACGCTCGGCACGCACCGACTTGGGGAAGACGATGTAGCCCTTCTGCAGATGCCAGCGGAGCACCGCCTGCGCAGGAGTGACGCCGTGCGCGGCCGCGGCGTCTGCCACAGCCGGCGTGCCGAACAGGTCGTACTTGCCCTGCCCGAGGGGGCCCCACGATTCGATCCGGATGTCGTGCTCGGTCGCCCACGCGACGACGTCGCGTTGCTGGTAGGCCGGGTGCAACTCGATCTGGTTGACGGCAGGGACGACGCCGGTCTCGTTCACGACGCGCTCGAGGTGCGGCACCAGGAAGTTGGAGACGCCGATGCTGCGGGTCAGTCCTGCGTCGCGCAGCTCGATGAGCTTGGCGAAGGCGTGCACGTAGTCGTCCTTCGCCGGGGTCGGCCAGTGCACGAGGTACAGGTCGACGCTGTCGAGCCCGAGCTTCTCCAGGCTCTCGGCGATGGCGGCTCGCGGCTCGTCGTCGTGATGACGGTCGTTCCAGAGCTTCGTCGTGATGAACAGCTCGTCACGGGCGATGCCGGACGCCGCGATGGCCGCGCCCACGCCCTCTTCGTTGCCGTAGATCGCGGCGGTGTCGATGTGGCGGTAGCCGATCTCCAGCGCGTCGCTCACCGCGCGCTCCGTCTCGGCGGCCGGCACCTTGAAGACGCCGTAGCCGAGCTGCGGGATGGAGTGGCCGTCGTTCAGTTCGAGTGCAGGAGTGGTCATGAGTCCAGCCTATGACCGCGTCGACGACCGAGGCGTCGGACAGCACCACTCCGTTCGTTCGCGTCACCACTCAAGACGGGCCCGCGTGCACTCAAAGCCAGCCGTGTCGCTCGGTCACGCACACGTGATCGGAAACAATCCCGTGAGGGAGGTCGACATGGGTAAAGGGATAAGAAAGCGCGTCAGGTGGTTGCGGGAGCGGCTGCAGCAGCGACTGCACCGGCTGGTCGCCGGCGCGGTGCTTGCCGTCGCCGTACTCCTCGGCCTGCTGATATTCGGGGTGAGCGTGGAATCCGCAGCCCTTACTTTCGCCGCCGGAGCCGGCATCGCGGTGGTCGGGATCGCCTGGGGCATCGGATACGCGACCATCTCGCTGCAGCGGCTTCGACTCAAGAAGGTCACGGACGACTCCTGACCGACGTCAGCCTCGACCGCTGATCGGCATACGATGGAGGGCTATGTCCTCCCCTGTGATCTCCTATCCCCCGGAGCTGCCCGTCAGCGCCGCCAGGGGGGAGATCGCCGACGCCATCCGTGACAATCAGGTCGTGATCGTCGCCGGCGCGACCGGTTCGGGCAAGACCACGCAGCTTCCCAAGATCGCGTTGGAACTGGGCCGAACGCGCATCGCCCACACGCAGCCCCGCCGCCTGGCCGCTCGCACCATCGCGGAACGGGTGGCGGAGGAGCTGCAGGTCGAGTTGGGCACCCTCGTGGGCTACAAGGTGCGCTTCACCGACAAGGTGTCCGAGGAGACCCGCGTCGCGCTGATGACCGACGGGATCCTGCTCAACGAGATCCACCGGGACCGGCTGCTCACCCGCTACGACACCATCATCATCGACGAGGCGCACGAGCGTTCACTCAACGTCGATTTCCTCCTCGGCTACCTCGTGCGGATCCTGCCGGAACGGCCCGACCTCAAGGTCATCATCACCTCCGCGACGATCGATCCGGAGAGCTTCGCGCGGCACTTCGCGAGCCCGCCGAAGACTCCGGGCGGCGAACCCGTGCCGGCGCCGGTGATCGAGGTGTCCGGCCGCACGTACCCGGTGGAGATCCGATACCGCGGACCGGCAGAGGATCCGGAGGACTCGGATTCCACGACCGATGAGCCAGAGGACGAAGTATCGGCGATCGTCGCGGCGCTGCGAGAACTCGACCGCGAGACACCCGGCGACGTGCTCGTCTTCCTTCCGGGCGAAGCGGAGATCCGGGACGCGGCGGATGCCGTGCGCGCCGCGTACGCGAAGGACCGCTCTCCCACCGAAGTGCTGCCCCTGTTCGGCCGCCTGTCGGCCGCCGAGCAGCATCGCGTGTTCGAATCCAGCCGTGTCGCCGGAGTCCGCCGGCGGGTCATCCTCGCGACGAACGTCGCGGAGACGAGCCTCACCGTCCCCGGCATCCGCTACGTCATCGACACCGGCACGGCTCGCATCTCCCGCTACAGCAACCGCTCCAAGGTGCAGCGACTGCCGATCGAGGCGATCTCGCAGGCGTCCGCGAACCAACGGGCCGGTCGAGCCGGACGCACCAGCGACGGCATCGCCATCCGCCTGTACTCGGAAGAGGATTTCACCCGCAGAGCGGAGTTCACCGAGCCGGAGATCCTGCGCACGTCGCTGGCATCCGTCATCCTGCAGATGCTGTCGCTCGGGTTCGGCGACATCACCGCCTTCCCGTTCCTCACCCCGCCCGACTCGCGCGGAGTGAAGGCGGCGTTCGACCTGCTCACCGAGCTCGGCGCGGTCGAGCCCTCACGCCGCGACGACTCCCCGCACCTCACCCGCGTGGGCAGAGAGATCTCGCGGATGCCGATCGACCCGCGCTTCGCGCGGATGCTCATCGAGGCAGGCCGACACGGCGTCACGCACGATGTGCTCCCGATCGTGTCGGGCATGACGATCCAGGACGTCCGGGAGCGACCGGAGGAGCGCCGCGAAGAAGCCGACCGCTTCCATGCGCGCTTCGTCGACCCCACCAGCGACTTCCTCACTCTGCTGAACCTCTGGAACCACCTGCGCGAGAAGCAGCGCGAGCTCGGCTCGAGTGCGTTTCGGCGATTGTGCCGTTCGGAGCACCTGAATTACGTGCGCGTTCGCGAGTGGTTCGACGTGCACCGACAGCTGCGCACGCTCGTGAAGACCCCTGACCGTCCGGGAGACCCCGGCGGCTCGGGCGATGCCGACGCGATCCACCGCGCCCTGCTGTCGGGCCTGCTGTCGCAGATCGGCATCCTCGACGAACGCACCGCGCCCGCGGGAAAGACGCACTCCCCTGCGAAGGAGCCGAAGGGACGCCGCATCGCCGAGTACCGCGGGGCACGCGGCATCCGCTTCTCGATCTTCCCCGGTTCGGGGCTTCGCAAGAAGAGCCCGCAGGCCGTCATGGCAGCCGAGATCGTCGAGACCTCGCGCACCTTCGCCCGCAGCGTCGCCGCCATCGACCCCGCCTGGGCCGAACCGTTGGCCGGCGACCTCGCCAAACGACAGGTCACCGAGCCGCACTGGTCCAAGGATGCCGGTGCCGCCGTCGCGTTCGAGAAGGTGACGCTGTTCGGGGTCGAGATCATCCCCCGTCGACGCGTGCAGTTCGCCCGCATCGATCGCGCGGCCTCTCGTGAGCTGTTCGTGCGTCATGCCCTCGTGGAAGGCGAATGGGATCCCGCCCGGATCGACAAGCGCGTGAGTGCTTTCTGGCGCAGCAACGCCGAGCTGCGCAAACGCCTGGAGAAACTCGAGGAACGGGAGCGTCGGCGTGACATCCTCGCCGGCGACGAAGCCGTGTTCCGCTTCTACGACGAACGCATCCCCGCCGAGGTCTTCGACGTGCGCTCCTTCGAGACCTGGTGGCGGGAGGCGCTGCAGAAGACGCCGAAGCTGCTGGTCATGCGCGAGGCCGATCTGCTCGACGACGACGGGAGGTCGGATCAGACCGAGTTCCCCACCCGATGGAATCAGGGTGATCAGGTGCTCGGGCTCGCGTACCGGTTCGAGCCGGGAGCGGCGGACGACGGTGTCAGCGTGGTGGTGCCGTTGCCCCTGCTCGCTCAGATCGAGGACCGCGGGTTCGACTGGCAGGTGCCGGGGCTTCGCGCAGAACTCGTCACGGGGCTGCTGCGGGCACTCCCCAAGGCCGTCCGCCGTCATGTCGTGCCCGCAGCGGACTGGGCCGAGAAGTTCGGTGCCGAGCTCGCCGACCAGGGTCCTGAGCATCATGGCGGGCTTCCTCCGCGCACACTGAAAGAGGCGCTCGCGCGACTGATCCAGCCGCTGGCGAACCAGCTGGTGTCGGCGCGCGACTTCGAAGACGAGCGGGTGCCGCCGCATCTGCGCATGAACTTCCGCGCGGTCGACGAGCGTGGCCGCGTCGTCGGCTCCGGCCGCGACCTGCGCGCCCTGCAGACGCAGCTCTCCGACCGGGCGCGCAGCAGCGTGGCCCGGTCGATCGCTGCTCCGCCGCGCAAGGGGGCGCCGGGGGAACGGTCAGGGGCCGAGCGGATCGCCGCAGCCTCACTCGAACAGACCGGACTCACCGCGTGGACGTTCGGCGCCCTTCCGGAGGTGCTCGACACCCGCGTCGCCGGCGGCGTCGTCCGCGGCTACCCGGCGATCGTCGATCAGGGCAAGAGCGTGTCCGTGCGGGTCGAGTCGACGCCGGATGCCGCAACGACCGCCACCCGCGGCGGCGTGCTGCGACTCGTGCTGCTGGGCGTGCCTTCTCCGTCGTCGTATGTGCAGCAGCACCTCACCAGCCAGGAGAAGCTCGCCCTCGCCGCGTCCCCGTATCAGTCGGCTGCCGCTCTCATCGAGGACTGCCGTGCCGCCGTGGCACGGCGTGTGATCGACGCCTCGACCGGCGGAAGCGGGATCGTGCGCGACGAGGCCGATTTCGCACGGGTGCGCGACGCCGTGTCAGCCTCTCTCGTCGACGAGCTGTTCGCCTGCGTCTCTCTCGTCGCACGCATCCTGACGAAGTCGCGCGAGGTCGAACGCGGCATCAAGTCGCAGAATTCTCTCGCTCTGCTTGGCCCGTTGAACGACATCCGCACGCAGCTGTCCGGCCTGCTGCACCCCGGCTTCGTCTCGGCGGCGGGCGTGGAGCGCCTGGCCCACTTCCCCCGCTACCTCGAAGGGATGCTCGACCGGCTGAAGACGCTGACGAACGAGCCGGGCCGTGACCGCGCGCGCATGACCGAGTACGAGCGGATGGCCAAAGCCTTCGAGGACGCCGGCGGGACCATCCCGCTCCCCGCGGACGCCACCGCCGCGTTGACCGAAGTGCGCTGGCTGCTGGAGGAGTACCGCGTCAGCGTGTTCGCGCAGCGGCTCGGCACCGCGCAGCCCGTGTCGCCGCAGCGCATCACGAAGGCGTTGGCCGGGCGTTGAGCCGCGGTCGCGGGTAGCCTTGAGCCATGGCACGTGCGATCGTCTACACCGAGTTCGGATCCCCCGCAGTCCTGCACCAACTGGAGATCCCCGACCCCGTCGCCGCCCGCGGTGAGGTCGTCGTCCGCCTCGGAGCGGCAGGCGTGAACCCCATCGATGCGAAGCTGCGCAGCCGCAAGCGTCCGTCTCCGGAGATCACGGAGCCGCGACCGGTCGGGTTCGACGGAGCCGGAGTGGTCGAGACGGTCGGTGAGGGCGTCGAGGACTACGCCGTGGGCGACCGGGTCGCGATCCGGGACGCACTCGGCACCTACGCGTCGGCGCTGGCGGTGCCGACCGAGAAGCTGGCGAAACTTCCGGACTCGGTCACCATCGCCGAGGGGGCGGCGCTCGGCATCCCCGCCGGCACCGCCTATCAGGCGCTGCGCTCGCTCGGAGTGACGGCCGGAGATGTGCTCCTGGTGCACGGGGGCTCCGGCGCCGTCGGTCAGGCGGCCGTGCAGTTCGCCGTGGTCTGGGGCGCGTCGGTCGTCGCCACGGCGAGCCCTGCCCGCCATGACCAGCTGCTCGAGCTCGGCGCCACGCCGGTCGCCTACGGCGACGGACTCCTCGACCGCGTGCGCGATGCCGCGCCTTCTCCCGTCACCGTCGTGCTCGACTGCGCCGGCACCGATGAAGCCATCGAGACCTCACTGACCCTGGTCGAAGATCGCGAGCGGATCGCGACGATCGTGCGCGGCCCGGATGCCGCCTCCTTCGGCATCCGCGCCTTCTCCGGCGGGTCACCTGTGCCGCTGAGCGACGAAGAGCTCGCGCTCCGGGCCGAGGCTCTACCGAAGACGATCGAACTGCTCGCCTCCGGCGACTTCACGATCGAGCTCGGCCCGCAGCTGCCGCTCGCCGACGCCGCCCAGGCCCACGAACTCATCGAGTCCGGAGAGACCGTGGGCAAGATCATCCTCGTGCCGTAGGGAGCGCCGTCACCCTCTACGCTGAAACCATGACTGGTCTTCGTTGGGGAATCCTCGCAACCGGCGGCATCGCCGCCGCCTTCGCATCCGATCTGCGCACCGCAGGGCTCGATCTCGTCGCCGTCGGCTCGCGCTCGCAGGAATCGGCCGACGCGTTCGCCGCGCGCTTCGACATCGCGCACGCCCACCCATCGTACGAGGCGCTCGTGTCGGATCCCGACGTCGACATCATCTACGTCAGCACGCCCCACCCGATGCACCACGAGAACACCCGCCTGGCCCTCGAGCACGGCAAGCACGTGATCGCAGAGAAGGCGTTCACCCTCAACCGTGCCGAAGCGGAGGACCTCCAGCGGCTCGCCGCCGAGAAGGGCCTGCTGGTGACGGAGGCGATGTGGACGCGATATCTGCCGCACATGGTCCGCATCCGCGAGATCATCGCCGAGGGCACGCTCGGCGAGATCCGTGCCGTCACCGCCGACCACACCCAGCTGCTGCCCTCAGACCCGACCCACCGCCTGAACGCCCTCGAACTCGGCGGCGGCGCTCTGCTCGACCTCGGCATCTACCCGATCTCGTTCGTCTGGGACATCCTGGGCGCGCCGACCGACGTCCGCGCCGTCGCCCGTCTCATCGAGACGGGTGCCGACGCCGAGGTCGCCACCGTCATGACGCACGACGGAGGTGCCGTCTCCACCACCCTCTCGTCCTCCCGCGCTGCCGGGCCGAACGCCGCGAGCATCGTCGGCACCGAAGCCCGCATCGACATCGACCGGGTCTGGTACACACCGACCACCTTCCGTGTCGTGCAGCCCGACGGCACCGTCATCGAGGAATACACGTCCGAAGTCGACGGCCGGGGCATGCAGTATCAGGCGCTGAACGCCGAGCGGCTGGTGCGCGACGGCATCCTCGAGGGCGACATCCTCCCCATCGCCGAGAGCGTCGCGATCATGGGAACGCTCGACGAGATCCGGTCGCAGATCGGCGTGCGCTACCCCGGTGAGGACGCGAACCGTGGCTGAGACGACGGACGCCCGCGTCGCGGTCTATCTCGACTTCGACAACATCGTCATCTCCTGGTACGACCGCGTCCACGGACGAAACTCCTACGGCAAGGACCGCCAGCGGATCACCGAGAACCCCAACGACCCGGACGTGGTCGAGCGTCTGGGCAGGGCGATGATCGAGGTCGGCGCCATCATCGACTACGCCGCCTCCTTCGGCACTCTGGTCCTCACCCGCGCCTACGCGGACTGGTCCTCGCCCGTCAACGCCGTCTACCGCTCGCAGCTCGTCGCGCGCGCGGTCGATCTCGTCCAGCTCTTCCCCGCCGCGGCCTATGCCAAGAACGGCGCCGACATCCGTCTCGCGGTCGACGCCGTGGAAGACATGTTCCGCCTCCCCGACCTCACGCATGTCGTGATCGTCGCCGGCGACAGCGACTACGTTCCCCTGGCGCAGCGCTGCAAGCGGCTCGGCCGATACGTCATCGGCGTGGGCGTGGCCGGCTCGACCGCCAAGTCGCTTGCCGCGGCGTGCGACGAGTTCGAGGCATACGACTCCCTGCCCGGGGTCGTGCGCCCTTCCAAGCCCGCCCCGGCCACCGCGGCACCGGCGGCGCCTGCCGTGGACGACTCCCCGGAAGCGGGCGAGGAGTCCGCCCCGGAGACGACCACGAAGGCGAAGACCTCGCGGCGCCGGGCGAAGACCCCGGCGGCGAAGGTGGAGGAGCAGCCGGCCACGAAGGTCGACGACCAGGAGGAGGCGACCAAGCTGTTGGAGCGTGCGCTGCGCCTCGGCCACGACAAGGCCGATGCCGACGAGTGGCTGCACAGCTCCGCGGTGAAGACGCACATGCGCCGCATGGACCCGTCGTTCAGCGAGAAGGCCCTCGGCTACCGTTCGTTCTCGGACTTCCTGAAGTCACGCGAGGAGATCACCGAGCTCGAAGAGACCGGCCACGAGCGACTCGTCCGTCTCCGCGACCTCTGATCCGCCCCGCTCATTCGACGAAGTCGTACTCCTGGAAGGCCGCGACCTCCGGCACCCAGCGCTCGGACACCAACGCGCGGTGCACCGGATGCACGTTGTAGGCGTCGTACGCGTCCTGATCCTCGAAGACCATCGAGAACTGATGCGTGAGGTCGCTCTTCGCGCTCACCTGGCGCCGGATCGTGAAGTTCCGGACGCCCGGGATCGAGGTCAGCGCCGCATGGCCGGTGGCGAGGAACTCGTGCTCGTCGGCAGACCCCGCCGGGTGGATGAGACGGAACACCACGGTGTGCTGGATCATTGGCTGCTGAAGGCCGCGTCGAACGAAGCATCCGGTTTCGGCCACAGCATCGATCGCACGTAGCTCAGCGCCTCGGGGGCGCCGTGGAGCCGGTCCATGCCGGCGTCCTCCCATTCGATCGAGATGGGGCCGGCGTAACCGATCGCATCGAGAGCGCGGAACGAGTCCTCCCACGGCACGTCGCCGTGCCCGGTGGAGACGAAGTCCCACCCGCGGCGTGGATCACCCCAGGGCAGGTGCGAGCCGAGCACTCCGGCGCGACCGTTCTGCGGCCGCATCCTCGTGTCCTTGCAGTCCACGTGGTAGATCCGGTCGGCGAAATCGACGATGAACCCCACCGGATCGATGTTCTGCCACATCATGTGCGATGGATCCCAGTTGAATCCGAAGGCCTCCCTGTGCTCGATCGCCTCCAGGGCTCGCACGCTCGACCAGTAGTCATAGGCGATCTCGCCGGGGTGCACCTCATGCGCGAACCGGACGCCCTCGGCATCGAACACGTCGAGGATCGGATTCCAGCGGCCGGCGAAGTCCTCGAACCCGCCCTCGATGACCGAGGCGGGAACGGGCGGGAACATCGCCACATACGGCCAGATCGACGAGCCGGTGAACCCGACGACCGTGTCGACGCCGAGTTTGCGGGCCACCCGGGCGGCACGCTTCATGTCGCCTGCGGCACGCGTCCTGACACCTTCGGCGTCGCCGTCGCCCCAGACGTAGTCGCGAAGGATCGCCTGATGGCGGAAGTCGATCGGGGCGTCGCAGACCGCCTGGCCCGCGAGGTGATTCGAGATCGCGAAGAGCTGCAGGCCATGCCGATCGAGGATCTCGAGGCGGGATGCGACGTACGCGTCGTCCTCATCGGCCCGCTGCAGGTCCAGGTGATCGCCGGATGCCGCGACCTCGAGGCCGTCGTACCCCCAGCCTGCGGCGAGGCGCGCGACCTCTTCGAAGGGCAGATCGGCCCACTGACCGGTGAACAGCGTGACAGGTCGGGTACTCATGGACACTCCTTCGTGTGATCGCGTACGTGTCTGGTCAGGTGCCGAGGGCGCGCAGCGCGGCGATGCTGCGGGCGGCGAGCTCGTCCTGGCTGGGGGCGAGCGGACGCCAGATCGATGCCGCGACCGCGATCGTGGCGTTCTCCCCGGTGAAGCTCTCCACCCCGAGCGCGCCGGCGTACCCCGCGTCGTCGAGGGCCTGGATGATCCCCATCCAGTCGGTGTGATCGTCGCCGACTGCTCCGCGGTCGCTGCCGCACACCTGCACGTGCGCGATGGCGGATCCGGCGGCCCGGATGGCGTCGGCCGGCTTCTTCTCCTCGATGTTGAGGTGGTAGGTGTCGAGCGCGAGTCCGACGCCTCGTCCGAACAGAGGTGCCAGCGCCTCGAGGCTCTGCTCCACCGTGTTGAGCACACTGGTCTCGTAGCGATTGAGGGGCTCGATCGCCAGGGTGATGCCCGCATCCTGCGCCTCCGCCGCCAACGGCGCGAGATTCTCCCGCAGCTCATCGACGACCGCTGCGCGCTCTTCACCACCCATCCGCCACGTGATGCCCGTCGGGGCATAGAACGGACCGGCGACCACGGGCGAACCGAGCACTCGCGCCGCAGATATGCAGGCTCGCAGATACTCCCGGGTCGCCACGACGTCTCCGGCGCGGGCGAGAAGCGACCGCTCGGGCCCCATGGCGCCGACCACGATCGCTCCGAGGCCCAGACCGTCGAGGACGGCCCGCACACGCGGCGGGTCCCAGTCGCCGATGTTCTCCAGCGGCAGCTCCAGCGCCGTGTAGCCCAGATCGGCGGCTTTGCGCGCGAGCGGTTCGAGCGTCGCATCTGTGAGGGGCGACGTCCAGACCCACGTGTTGACGGCGATCGTGCGGGGCATCCTCTTCCTTCCGTCGCTGTGCGTGCCCGCCCTCCCCTCCACCGAGGCGGAGCGGAGGGCGGGAACCGCGCTGGTTACGGAATCTGTCGATCCTGCCAGACGGTCGGGTACCCGGGAAGGTTCTCCCCGCCGAACTTGGCGTAGTGGCCGTCGGGCATCCCGTCGTTGGCCTCGAGGTACTGGTCGAGCTCGCCCTCGGTGATCGGCTTCTGCGGAAGCACCCACTCCTTCCGCACCTCTTCGCCGGCGAAGATCATCTGCGCTGCGAGCAGAGGCGTGCGCCACTGGAAGTTGGAGTACACCGGCGCGAGTCCGGTGAGACCGGTGTCCTTCCACTTGCGGAGGAAGCTCATCTCGTCCTCACCGGTCATGACCGGGTAGTCCGCTCCGGCGTCCTCGAACGCCTCGATGGCTGCCACCGCTCCGTCACCGGCATCCATCCAGATGCCGTGCACGTCGCCCTTGGCGAGCTCGTCGCTGATGATGCTCTTGATCTCTGCAGGGTCGGCGCCGGTGAAGTGGTCCACAGCGTCGATGCCCGCCTCATCGAAGAGCTTCTTCGCACCGGCCCAGCGGTGCTCGAGCACGTCCACACCCGGGAGGATGCGCAGCGCCACGACCTTGTCGCCCTCTTCGAGGTTGTCGATGAGGAACTCTGCGGTGTCGATGCCCCACGCGAAACCGCCGATGGGGTGGATGAACGTGACCGGGCAGTCCGTGTTCACACCGCGGTCGAACACGATGACGGGCTTGCCGGTCTCGCAGGCCCGCTCGACGGCCGGGGTCATGGCCGCCGTGCTGTTGGGCGAGATGAGGAAGACGTCGCAGTCGCCCTCGGAGATGAAGTAGTCGATGTCGGCGATCTGCGTGTCATCGGAGTCCTGCGCGTCGCGGGTCTCCATGTCGCTGATCGCGCCGGCCTCCTGCAGCGCTTTCAACTGCTCGTTCATCGTGATCCAGCCCGTCTGACGCCACGGGTTGGAGATCGACGCATTGGCGAAGCAGGCCTTCTTCGCACCTTCGGACGCGAACTCGGCCGTGTCGACCATCTCGGCGTTGATGTGCTGGAGGTACGGCTCGTCCGCCGGTCCTTCGGGTTCGACCCCCCGCTCTTCGAACTGCTTGTCGAAGAGTTCCTGATCGAACCATTCGGTCGTCTCGGCCGACCCCTCGGGATTCTCCGACTCCGCCGGCGCCACAGACGGGTCGGTCGTACACCCGGCGAGCGCGATGAGGCCGAAGAGAGCCACCCCTGCGGTGGCGATCTTCATTGATCGACGCATTACTGATCTCCTCTGATTTCTGTGTGATTGGTGCTGGTGGTTGTGAGTTCTGCGGAAGTGAAGTCTGAAGGTTGTGGGCCGTGGGCGCGCCGTGCCCGGAAGGCGACGGCGGAGTAGGCGACGGCGGCGATGATGATGACGCCCTGGACGGCATCGCGGAGGGTCGACGGGACCCCGGCGATGTTGAGCAGCATGAACAGCGCTTCGAGCGCGAAGGCTCCGGCGGCCGCCCCCACGAACCAGCCGCGGCCGCCGCCCAGCACGACGCCGCCGAGGACGACCGCGGTGATCGCGACGAACTCGTAGCCGCGCCCGACCGAGGGGTGCACGCCGGCGTAGCCGACGAGCAGGACGGCGGAGAGTGATGCCGAGAGGGAGGAGATCACGAAGGCGCGGGTGGTCACCCAGGCGCTGCGCGCACCGGCGTAGTCGACGGCCTTGGCGTTGTCGCCGACGGCGATGAGCAGTTTGCCGAGCGGGCGCTTGGTGATCCAGAGGCCGAGGGCCAGCCATGCGATGAGGATGAGGACCGCCCACGGGATGAACTCCAGGAACGGGACATCTCGGATGCCGCCACGACCGATCTCACGGAAGCTGTCCGCCGGGTTGCCGGTGGCCGCTCCGCCGGTCCACCACATCACGCCGCCGAGAAGGGCGAGCATCATGCCGAGCGTGACGATGAACGACGGGACCTTGAGCAGCGTGGTGATCACTCCGTTGACGAGTCCGACCGCCACCCCGATGACGATCATGAGCAGCAGCACGGGCACCGTGCGCGCGTCGTCTTCGCCGACGAGGTTTCCGGCGATGATCACCTGAGCGGTGATGAGCGACCCCTGCGAGAGGTCGAACTCGCCCGCGATGATGACGAAGTACTGTCCGATGGCGACGATCGCGATGGGCGCCACCCGCTGGATGAAGCGCATGAACTGACCCGGTTCGGCGAAGCTCGGGTTCAGGACGGTGATCGCGATGAGCAGGATGACCAGGAGGAGGAAGACCGCTCCGCGAGGACTCACGAGTGTGCGCAGGGCTTTCATGCCCGTCCTCCTTCCGCTGCGGGACCGGTATCGGCGAGCTGTGAGGCGGCGGCCGCCATCTCGGGCTCGGCGGCCTTGGCGGCGTCGTCCCCACCCGTGCGCGTCCCGCCGGCTCCGAAGCGCGGACGGCGCCGGACGATGGCACGCCGACTGTAGATCGCGACGGCGGCGACGATGACGACACCGCGGACGACGTCCTTGAGGAACGGGTTCACCTGCATCACACTCATGACGTTGTCGACGACGGCGAGGATGGCGACACCGCCGATGGTGCCCCAGATCGAGCCCCGACCGCCGAGGAGCAGGGTGCCGCCGAGCACGACGGCGGCGATGGACAGCAGCGCGTATCCGCCCTGTTGTCCGACTGTCGGACTCCCGACGCCGAGACGGCTGGCCAGGAGGAGACCTGCGAGACCGGCGAACACGGAACACAGCACGTGCGCGGTGATGAGCGGCGGGCGCGTCCGGACGCCGGACAGCCGGGCGATCTCGGGATCGCCGCCGACGGCGAACAGATGCACGCCCGTGCGAGTGCGGTTCAGGAGGAACCAGACGACCACGGCGAGGACGATCATGATGATGGTCGACACCGGCACAGGCCCCACGCCGGTCGCGCCGATCAACTGGAACTCCCACGGCACGTTCCCCGCGGACCCCTCGAAGTTGGTGTTGAGGATGCCCTGGAGGATCAGTCCGACGCCGAGCGTCGCGATGAAGCCGTTCACCTTCAGGACCGTCACGATGAGCCCGTTGGCGAGGCCGATCGCGGCACACACCAGGAGTGTGATCGCGACGGCGGCCGGGATGTTCGCCGGATTGCCGTTCATGATCGTCGCGCCGAGAAGGCTCGACAGGCTGATCACGTAGGTGACCGAGAGATCGAGCGAGGCCCCCAGGACGACGAGCGTCTGCCCGATCGCGACGAGCCCGAGAACGCTCATGCCGGTGAGGATGTCGCGGATGTTGCCGGGGCTCAGGAAGTTGCGGCCTTCGGTCGCGACGAGGATGGCGCCGACGATGAGCACGAGGATGAGGATGCCGAGCACGATGACCGTCGAGTCGATCCGCAGACGCTTCATCGGGCACCTCCGTCGGTCGAGCCCGTGGCGGCACCGAGGATCTCGTGCTCGGCGGAACCTGCCGGGAGCTCGGCGACGAGCTCGCCGTCGTGCATGACGAGGATCCGATCGCTCATCCCGATCACCTCCGGAAGCTCACTGGACACCATGAGGACGGCCTTTCCCTGTGCCGCGAGTTCGCGCATGAGCTGATACACGGCGTATTTCGCGCCGACGTCGATGCCTCGGGTCGGCTCGTCGAAGAGCACGATCTGGGGCTGTGTCAGCAGCCACTTGGCGAGGACGACCTTCTGCTGGTTCCCACCCGAAAGGAAACGTGCCTCCTGGTCCAGCCCGCCCGCGCTGATCTCGAGCGAGCTGAGCACCCCCGGCACTTCTCTGCGGGCGGCGGAGGTGCGTCCGGTGAAGACGCTTCGAACGACCAGGAGTGCGTTGTCGAGCACGGACTGTCCGAGCGCGAGCCCCTGTGCTTTGCGGTCCTCCGACACCAGGGCGAGGCCCGCGCGGACAGCGGAGCGAGCGCTGGTGATGCGCACGGGAGACCCGTCGATGCGCATCGCGCCGCGGGTGAAGGCCTGGATGCCGAAGGCACCCTCGACGAGTTCCGTGCGGCCGGAGCCCTGGAGCCCCGCGATCCCGACGATCTCGCCCGCACGCAGTGTCAGGGACACCCCGTCGACGTAGGCATTGCCGCACCCCTCGAGCTGCAGTCGGGGCTCGCCGACGGTCGTGCCTTCCACCGCATCCGGGAAATACGACTGGATCGACCGGCCCACCATCCGCCGCACCAGTTCGTCCGTGGTCAGCTCAGCAGTCTCGTCGGTGGAGACCAGTGCACCATCCTTGAGGATCGTGATCCGGTCGCAGAGGTCGAAGATCTCTTTCAGGCGGTGCGACACGTAGATCACGGCGACGCCCCGGGAGGTGAGTCGGCGGATGATCGCGTAGAGCAGTTCGACCTCGCGGTCGCTGAGAGCGGCGGTCGGCTCGTCCATCGAGATCACCTGCGCGTCGAAGGACAGCGCCTTCACGATCTCGACGATCTGCTGCTCCGCCACTGTCAGGGAGCCCACGCGCGACTGTGGATCGATGAAGGAGACGCCCAGGTCGGTGAGCAGCTCGGCGGTCCTGGTGTTCATCGCCCGCTGGTCGACGAAGCCGGCACGACGCGGCTCGCGGCCGAGATAGACGTTCTGCGCCACCGTGCGTTCGGGGAGCAGCGTGAACTCCTGGAAGACGGTCACGATGCCGGCGTCCATCGCCTGTCGCGGATGCGCGTGATGCACCTCTTCCCCCTGATAGGTCACGGCGCCCTCGTCGGTCGGCTGCACACCGGCGATGATCTTCATCAGCGTGGACTTGCCCGCCCCGTTCTCGCCCACGAGACCGTGCACCTCGCCGGGTCGCACATCGAAATCGATGCCCTTGAGCACCTCGACCCCGAAGAACGACTTGCGGATGCCGCTCACGGCGAGCACCGCCTGCGTCGTGGTCGCCGTCATGCCATCACCTTCACCCATCGTCCGTCGTGTGCTGCCGAATCGAGGACCGCCTCCGTCAGGACGGCCGAGCGGTATCCGTCTTCGAAGGTCGGCAGACCTTCGGGATGCTCCCCGCGTGTGGCCGCGTAGACGTCGGCCACGAATCCGTTGAAGGCGTCCTGGTAGCCCATGGCATGTCCTGCCGGCACCCGCTGCAGGCGGGCCGACGCCGGGTCGGATGACGACGGGTCCCGCAGCAGCAATCGAGACTCGGCGCGCATGCCGATCCAGAGTTCTTCCGGCCGCTCCTGTTCGAAGCGCACGGTCTGCTGGGAGCCGTGCAACTCCAGCGTCAGCGCGTTCTTGCGCCCCGCCGCCATCTGGGAGATGAGCAGCGTGCCCAGCGCGCCCGACGTCGTCTCCACCAGCACCGCGACGATGTCCTCCGTGTCGACCTCGTGTCCGGCCCGCTCGGAGAAGACCCGGCGGGTTCGAGCGCTGAGAGACCGGATGCGCTCGCCGATCACGAACTCGATGAGGTCGCACAGATGCGAGCCGATGTCGGCGAACGCCCGAGAGGCCCCCCCGGATGCGGAGCGCACGCGCCAGTCGTCATCCGTGGGAAGGAGCATCCAGTCCTGAAGGTAGGAGCAGTCGAGGGTGAGGAGTTGGCCGATGTCGCCGCGCGCCACTCGCGCCTTGGCTTCGCGCACCATCGGGTGGTAGCGGTAGACGAAGGGGACGGCGCCGACGAGGTCGTGTTCCCGGGCGGCGTCGGCGAGCTTCTGCGCGTCGCGGGCGCTCGTCGCCAGCGGCTTCTCGCAGACCACGTGCTTGCCGGCGTGGAGGGCGCGGAGGGCGAGGTCGGCGTGCGTCGCATTGGGCGTGCAGATGTGCACGACATCGATGTCTGCCGCATCGAGCAGTGCGGCCGCGTCGCGCTCGGCCCGGTCTGCGCCGAGAGCACGCGCGGCATCGCGGCCTCCGGCGGCGGAGCGGGTCGCGACGGCGCGCAGTTCGCCGCCGGCGTCACGCGCCGCTGTGCGGTGTACCCGCGCCATGAATCCTCCGCCGAGGATACCCGCTCGGATCGTTCCGAGACGGGTGTCTGTGACATCCGTTGTCATGTCGGCGAGTCTGACACACCGGCCGACACTTTTGCTAGCTCTTCGTCAAAAGTTGTTTGTAACGAATTCGAAGTCAATCGGCAGGACTCCGAAGTGCTGTGGTTTACTGACGCAATGGTTGACGTTCTGCGCGCTGTCGCGGCGACGAGTCCCGGAGCCGGTGAGATCTTCCAGATCCTCCGCGACGGCCACGCACGCACCAAAGCCGAGCTGGCCGCTCTCACCGGCCTCGCCCGCTCGACCGTGTCGTCACGCGTCGACGCACTGCTCGCGGCCGACCTCCTCCGCCCCGCAGGCGAAGCCGCGTCGACCGGCGGTCGCCCTCCGGCCCGTGTGGCGTTCAACCCTCGCGCCGGACTGGTCCTCGCCGTCGACCTCGGCGCAACCCATGCCACGGTCGCCGTCGCCGACCTGGCGGGAGTCATCCTCGACGCGCGCACCCGCACGATCGACATCAGCGACGGTCCGGAGATCCTCCTCGACACGATGCTCGCGGAGGGCACGGCACTGCTCGGCGCACCGGCCGCCGCCGAGTTGCCGCTCCTCGGGATCGGCATCGGCGTGCCTGGCCCGGTCGAGCACTCCACGGGCCGACCGACCAACCCGCCGATCATGCCCGGCTGGGACCGGTTCGACATCCCCGGCCACGTGCAGCAGACCCTCGACGTCCCCGTGCTCGTCGACAACGACGTCAACATCCTGGCCCTCGGAGAGCAGGCGACGAGCTGGCCTCAGGTCGACGACCTGATCTTCGTCAAGGTGTCGACCGGCATCGGCGCCGGCATCATCGCCGGCGGACAGCTGCAACGCGGCGCCCAGGGCTCCGCCGGCGACATGGGTCACGTCCAGGTGCCCACCGCGGCCGATTCCGCACGCGAGCCCGGCGACGAACGCGACCTCGAGGCTCTCGCCAGCGGATCCGCCCTCGCGGTCGCCCTGCAGAACGACGGCCACGAGGCGCACAGCGCCTCGGACGTCGTCGATCTGGTGCGTTCGGGCAACGCCGCCGCCATCGAGGCCACACGTCAGGCGGGCCGTGACGTGGGCGAGGTGCTGGCCACCGTCGTCAACCTGCTGAACCCCTCGATCATCGTGCTCGGAGGGAGCATCGCGCGCGCCGGCGAGCATCTGCTCGCCGGCGTGCGCGAGGTCGTCTATCGCCGCTCCATCCCGCTGGCGACACAGCACCTCGCCATCGTGCAGTCACAGGCGGGCGACCGCGCCGCCGTGCTGGGTGCGGCCATCATGGTCGCCCGCGAGGTGCTCTCACCGGCGAACGTCGATCGCCATCTCGCCGATTCTCAGAGCGTGGCCTCGAAAGGGTCGAAGTCCGCGTCGATGGCGCCGACCTGATCGAGCGTGCTCTCCACGGCGACGAAGCTGCGGGCTTCCGCCGCCTCCTCGATCGACAGCAGCGTGTCGAGCACGTGGTACCCGAACTCGCCGGTCGCGACATGCGGACGATCGGCCGCGATCGAGCGTGCCATGTCGAGCAGCCCGACACCGCGCCCGGAGAGCACGCCCTCCTGGGCCACATCGACGATCTCCTGCTCGATCGGCTCCGGCGGGACGAAGAGCCGTCGCAGCGGACGGGTGATCGAGATCGCTCCCCCGAACGTGTTCGGGTCGGGGATGACGATCGTGCCCTCGGTTCCGGTGATCTCCACGATCCCCTGGCGGAGCATCGGCGAATCCGTGCTGTAGAGGCTCTGCGCCTGGCCGCCGCCTTCGAAGTCCATCAGCACGCTGAGCGTCGACGGGATCTCGACGGGGAACTCCTGGCCGGCCAGCTCGCCGACCTGCACCCGTCTGGTCGGTGTCCCCTGCAGCCCGAGCGCCGCCACGGAGGCGACAGGACCGAACACGTGCACGAGCGCCGACACGTAGTACGGGCCCATGTCGAGGAGCGGGCCCGCACCCTTGGCGTAGAGGAAGGACGGGTTCGGGTGGAAGATCTCCGGACCCTGCCACTGGAAGGTCGTCTGCGCGAACAGCGGGCGGCCGATGTCGCCGCGCGCGATCGCCCGCTTGGCCGTCTGCACGCCGGGCCCGAGCACGGTGTCGGGTGCCACGCCGACACGAAGGCCCGCCGCATCCGCCGTCTGCAGCAGCCGGCGCGACTCCTCCCGACTGACACCGATCGGCTTCTCCGTCCAGACGTGCTTGCCCGCGGCGATGATCGCCTCGGAGACCTCCACGTGCACGGCGGGGATGGTGAGGTTCACGACGATGTCGATCGAGGGGTCGTCGAGCACGGTGGCGACTCCGCCGGCACGCGGCACGCCGTACTTCTCGGCCTGTGCCTTCGCACGCTCCTCGATCAGGTCACCGATCGCGACGACACGCACGTCGGGGAACGTGGTGAGGTTCGACAGGTACTGGTCGCTGATGTTCCCCGCGCCGATGATGCCGACGCCGACGGGGCCCGTTCCGATCGCCATCAGCGTGCCACCTTCTCGTCGAGGTAGACACGGCTGCGCTCGATGGCGTCGAACAGGTCGCCGTCGTAGTGGTCGAATTCGACGATGGCGAGTTCGAGGGCGGATGCCGCGGCGATGGCATCGACCAGGGGCACGGAGCCTTCGCCCGCAGCGACCTGGTCGGCGGGCGGATAGGCGCCGGCGAGCGCCGGGTCGAGAGTTCCGTCCTTCGCGTGCACGGCGATGACCCGGCTCCCGAGACGCTCGAGGAGCGCCACCGGGTCGACACCGCCGCGGGCGACCCAGTACAGGTCGACCTCGAGCACGACGTGCTCGTCGAGGAGGCCCGCCAGGACCTCGAGCCCGGTGACACCGTCGAATCGGGCCTCCAGCTCGTGCGCGTGATTGTGGTAGCCGACGCGCACCCCCATTTCGGCGCCGACCTCGGCGGCGGCGTTGAGCAGCCGGGCGGTCTCCTCGATCTGTGCGACCGACTCCCAGCGCGCAGGCTCGGTGTAAGGGTCGATCACCGTGGTCATGCCGAGCACCTTCGCGGCGGCGAACACCTCGGCGGGCGAGGGCACCGGCAGAGTCGTACCGCTGCCGTCGGGGTTGACGAACGAGGTCGATGCCAGGAAGGCGTGTCCCGAGGGCGCGGTGAGTCCGACTGCGGACAGCGCGGCGGCCATGGGCTCCGCCCGGCGGACGAAGTCGTACGGCTCGACGGCGGTGAAGCCACGACCCGCGACCGCGGCGAGCGCTCCGTCGAGGTCGGCTTCCAACTCGTCCTTGATCGTGAACAGCTGCAGGGAGGTCTGAATCGTCATGTGAGCACGATAACATCAGATACCTCCACGCGGAAGTTTTCATTCGGTAGACTCCTGCCATGCCCGACGACGACGATCTCCCCCGCCAGCGCGGTGCCTACGCCAAGGGCATCGCCCGACGTCAGGAGATTCTCGACCGGGCCATCGAAGTGTTCGCCGAGCGCGGCTCCGACCGCACCAGCCTGCGCGCGATCGCCCGCGAAGTGGGCGTCACCCACGCAGCGCTCACCCACTATTTCGGTTCTCTGGAAGAGCTTCTCGTCGCCGTGTACGCCGAGAGCAACGCCCCGGCCCACCGCGCCGAGACGCAGCTCCGTGACGCGACTCCGGTGGAGCAGATGATCGAATCCGCCCGGACCAACCGCGAGGTGCCCGGTCTCGTGCAGCTGTACTCCATGCTGGTCGCCTCGGCTCTCGAAGAGGGACACCCCGTCGCGCGCGAGTTCGCGACGACCCGGTTCGCCCGCCTTCGCGCCGACATCGCCGCATCGGTCAAGGAACAGCAGGACCGCGGCCGGATTCGAGCCGACGCGGAGCCGGATGCTGTCGCGGCACTCGTCGTGGCCGCATCCGACGGCCTGCAGACCCAGTGGCTCCTCGACGACGCGGCGCCCCAGCACGAAGCCCTGGCGCTCCTCGACCGCCTGCTGCGTCCGCCCGGATAGGCTCGGACACGTGACGCCCGTGCCGCAATCCCCGTACGCGAGGGCGCTCGGAGCGCGCGTGGACGACCTGCATCCACGGCTGCAGGCGTACTTCCGGACGATCCCCGACGACTCGGTCGGCGTCGGCGAGGGAGTCTTCGATCGTGTCGGCACGCCGCGGCGCTGGCTCTGGCCGGTGCTTCGGATGCTGGAGCGCCGAGGAGTGGTCGCCGCCGGATGGGAGCAGGATGTTCCGTTCCGGGTGGAGAACAGGACGATCGCCTCACGCGCGATCGCTGAACGCACCTTCCACCTGACGCGTGGGCCGTGGGTGATGCGCGACGCGGTCGCCCTCACCCGCCACGGTCGCATCGTCGACGAACTCGGGGAGCCCGGGGTCGTCGCCGCGTGCTTCGATGTCGACATCGACGAAGGAGCCCTGCGCCTGACGAGCCGCGCCATCGGCATCCGGCTCTGGCGCTTGCGACTCCGCGTGCCGCGGCTGGTCTCCCCCGTCGTCCGCCTCACCGAAAGGTTCGACGATGCCGACGAGCGCCAGCATGTCGCGCTGACCATCGACGCGCCGATCATCGGCCGTGTCTACGAGTACAGCGGCAGCTTCCGCTACCGCATCGAGCATGCCACCGAGCAGGGAGCAGGACGATGAGTGCAGGTCGGGTCGTCATCGGTGGGTCCACAGGATTCATGGGCCGGTATCTCGCGCCCCGCCTGCGAGCCGACGGCCGCGCGGTCGTCACGATCTCACGCTCCGGCGCCGACATCCGCTGGGGCGATCAGGACGCGATCGACGAGGCCGTCGACGGGTCGTCCCTCGTGATCGGCCTGGCGGGCAAGAGTGTCAACTGCCGCTACACACCCGAGAACCGCGCGGAGATCTTCCGTTCGCGACTCGACACCACGTCGGCGCTGAGCGACGCGATCGAGAAGTCCGCGGCCCCTCCGGCGCTGTGGGTCAACTCTTCGACGGCGACGATCTACCGGCATGCCGAGGACCGGCCGATGACCGAGTCGACCGGTGAGCTCGGCGCGGGATTCTCGGTCGAGGTCGCCAAAGCGTGGGAGCGGGCACTGTTCGCCGCCGACCTTCCCGCGACTCGCCGGGTCGCCCTGCGCAGCACCATCGTGCTCGGGGACGGCGGCGTACTGGAGCCCCTGCGGAATCTCGCCCGGCTCGGGCTCGGCGGCGCCCAGTACGACGGTCACTGGCCCGTCAGCCGCGCGCGACGCATTGCCGGTACGGCGCACTTCCCCGGCGCACGCCACGGTCGTCAGCGCTTCAGCTGGGTGCACATCGACGACGTGGCTCGCATCATCGACTTCGTCGAACAGAACCCCGATCTGGAGGGGCCGGTCAACGCCGCGGCACCGAACCCTGTCGACAACGCCGAGTTCATGGCGACCGTCCGCCGCGCGCTCGGAGCACGCATCGGGATGCCGATGCCGCGCTGGATGCTGGAGCTCGGCGCCATCGGCATCCGCACCGAGACCGAACTGATCCTGAAGAGCCGATGGGTGCTGCCGGAGAAGCTGACCGCCGCGGGCTTCGAGTTCCGGTACCCGACGCTGGAGGCGGCCGTCCGCGCGTCGTTCGAGCGGGAGCGCGTCGCCTAGCCGGCGGACATCGATCCCGTCGCGGAGTCGTCGCCGTCACGTCGGCGCTTCTCGAGCTCTTCCCGAAGAC
This sequence comes from Microbacterium sp. CGR2, assembly GCF_003626735.1. Lineage (NCBI taxonomy): Bacteria > Bacillati > Actinomycetota > Actinomycetes > Micrococcales > Microbacteriaceae > Microbacterium > Microbacterium sp. CGR2. The sequence goes on from NZ_RBHX01000002.1 coordinate 224,115, forward strand.
GCCACTCCTCGATCTCCCGATCCAGATCGGCGATCTGCTGTTCGGTCGTGCGCAGATCCGCGGGAGGCGCCGGACGCACATCGATGGGCGCCACCGCGGATCGCTCCGCCCGTCGCATCCGCGGAATCCGAATACCCGCCCCTCCGTACTCGCGACCCAGCGCGAACCAGAGGATGCCGCCGATCAGCGGCAGCAGGATCACGATGATGATCCAGACCATCTTCGGCAGATGCTTCACCTGGGAATCGTCGCGCGTGATGATGTCGATCAACGCGCCGATCATCAATGCGACGACGAGAAGCGAGAACAGGAACGGCATGAGCTGATGTTACGGGAGCCGGTGCCCGGCCGCCCGGAAGAGCTCGTACCATTCGGCGCGCGTCAGCTCGATGTCGGCGCCGACCGCCGCATCGCGCACGCGCTCGGGGGTGGTCGTGCCGAGAACCACCTGCATCTGCGCGGGGTGCCGCGTGATCCACGCGGTCGCGATGGCGATCGGGGCGACGTCGTACGCTGCGGCCAGCCGGTCGATGACCGTGTTGAGCTCGGCGTATTCCGGGTTGTCGAGGAAGACGCCGGTGAAGAAGCCGCCCTGGAACGGTGACCACGCCTGAAGGGTGATCTTGTTGATGCGGCAGTACTCCACGATGCCCCCGCCGTCCCGCACGACGCTCTGCTCACTGCCCGCCATGTTCGCGGCGATCGGCTGCGCGATGATCGGGGCGTGCGTGATCGACAGCTGCACCTGGTTGGCGACGAGTGGTTGGCGCACCGCTGTGCGGAGGAGGTCGATCTGCCGGGGCGTGTGATTCGAGACGCCGAACGCTCGGACCTTTCCGGCGGCCTCGAGTTCATCGAACGCGCGAGCGACCTCCTCCGGTTCGACCAGGGCGTCGGGCCGGTGCAGCAGAAGAACGTCGATGCGGTCGGTGCCGAGGGCGGCGAGCGAGCCGTCGACCTGCGCGATGATGTGTTCGTACGAGAAGTCGAACATCCCTTGCGACGGCACGATGCCGCACTTCGTCTGCAGCACGATCTCATCCCGTTCTGCAGCGCTGAGCTTCAACGCCTCCGCGAACCGGGACTCGCAGTGGTGCATGCTGCCGCCGTAGATGTCGGCATGATCGAAGAAGTCGATGCCCGCCGTCCGCGCAGCAGCGTAGAGATCGCGGATGTGCGCGTCGTCCTTGTCATTGATGCGCATCATTCCGGCGACGACGGCGGGGGCGGTGGCGGATCCGAACGGCACTGTCTTCATGCCGTACACGCTATCGCCCTCATTGACGCGGTGGTGTCGATTCGGGCGCGGGGGGAGCGGGCACCAGAGCGGCGACCGGGATGCAGAGGGCCACGGCGATCTTCGCCAGGTCGACGACCGTGAAGTCGGCTTCTGCTCGCAGCAGCGCTTCGAGCCGCGGCGAGTCCTCTCCGATCCGATCCGCGAGCCATCCCACCGACTTTCCCGCCCGTCCGAGTTCCGCACGCACCGCCTGCGACACCAGATGACGCTCATTCGTCCCCATCCGTCGACAGTACACGCTCACCTGGCGCCATTCCAACTTCGAGCGAACCGATATGACAGCATCTTGGCTTCACAGCGATGCTATGGTGAGCCGGATGAAGACATCTGCCGAGCATTTCAACGCCGTCGTGGGCAGTCAGCTGCGCGCGGAGATCGCTGCGGCGCGAAGCAGCATCGCGGCGATGGCGAGGACCATCGGGATCGCCCGCAGTGCACTCGACAACTACGTCACCGGCAAGCGGGCCATCCCCGTGCCCATCGTCTACGCGGTGTGCACGGCTCTCGATCTCGAACCGCACGTTCTCATCGCACGGGCCGAGGAACGGCTCCACGCTGACGGTGGCGAGCGTTCCGCCAGAGTCACCCCGCTTCGGCGTACGCCCGATGTCTCCGGTCCACGCGAAGATGTCAAAGAGGTCGCTTTCGAATCGCGCCTCCACCACGACGCCGACACCGACGACCTGTACGACTGAGAGAATCCATGCACCTGCTCCTCCGCCTCGCCGAGGAGCACAGTGTGCGCGTCGTCGAGCGGACGGGCGCGACGCGCGGTGGGTTCGATCCGACGACCGGCACGATCAGGGTTCAGCCCGGCATGAGCGCCCGCACCACGCGCAGCGTCTTGGCCCATGAGTTGGCGCACGCCGTTCTCGGACACGCTCCGGCGACGTCGCCGGCCGTTCGCGAACAGCAGGAGAGGCAGGCCGACGAGTGGGCGGCCCGACTGCTGATCAGCCCGCGCGCCTATGCCCAGGCTGAAGACCTGCGGGGGCCGCATCTGGCGAGCCTCGCCTTCGAACTCGACGTCACGATCGAACTCGTCGTCGCGTATCAGCGGCGGCTTCAGACCGAGCTGCTCGCTGGTTGAATGGTTCGATGGCCTTTCTCGTCTCCCCCGCCCCCGTCACCCTCACCGGACGATTGGTCGAGCTCCGCCCGCTCGATCGGTCGCACATCGACGGCCTGGTGGATGCCGTGCAGGAGGGCGATCTGTGGAAGACCGCGTGGTACACGTCGGTTCCGTCGCCCGACGGCGTCGCTGCCGAGGTCGATCGTCGGATCGGCCTCATCGACAAGGGCGAGATGGTGCCGTTCACGGCGTTCGACCCGTCGGGACGAGTCCTCGGGCTGACGTCGTACTACGACTTCGCCGCCGACGTGCCCCGACTGCACATCGGGTACACCTGGAACCGTCCGTCGGCACACGGCACGGGAACCAATGCCGAGTCGAAACTTCTGCTGCTCGCCCACGCATTCGAGACGCTCGGCGTCTTCCGAGTCGGCCTGACGACGCAGTGGGTGAACTTCCAGTCGCGTGCGGCGATCGAACGCCTCGGCGCCAAACAAGACGGCGTGATGCGTGCGATCAGTCGCTACCGCAACGGTGCGCTGCGAGACAGCGTCGAATTCTCCATCATCGAACCGGAGTGGCCGGCGGTGAAGGCGAACCTCGAAGCGCGGCTGGCGCGACGGCGCTGACTACTCGGCGGCGACTACTCGGTGGCGCTGCCCGACCAGTTGTCCTTGCGTCGCGTGGCCGAGCCGCTCGCCCGCATGACCCAGGCCAGCGAGAGCATCGTGACGAGAAGGCCCGCCACGAAGACGATCGCCTGGAAGTCTTCCAGCGACTGGGCGAGTGCCATGACCCAGATCCCACCGAGGAAGAGAACCAGGAAGAAGAGGAAGCTGAGGATCACGGGATCTCCTGTCGTAACGGCCGTGTTCCAGCGTACCGCCCACGCACGCCGCTAGCGCACGGTCGGGCCGCGCGAAACCCCCTGGGCGAAGCGCCGAGCGGTGTGGTTGCGTCGGATCATGAACGCTCCGCTTACTGCTCTCGCGATCTCCTGCACCCTCAAACCCACCCCCGCGGAGTCGAGTTCGGACCTTCTCGCCTCGCAGATCCTCACCGCTCTGGCCGGCCACGGCGTCACCGGTGACGTCGTGCGGGCCGTGGATCACACCATCAGCCCCGGCGTCCAGAAGGACATGGGCGGTGACGACGAGTGGCCGAGCATCCGTCGTCGGATCCTGGATGCCGACATCCTCGTGTTCGTCACCCCGACGTGGATGGGTCAGCACTCGAGCGTCGCCCAGCGGGTGCTCGAGCGTCTCGACGCCGAGCTGGGCGAGACGGATGCCAGCGGCAAGCTCACGCTGTTCGACAAGGTGGCCATCGCCGGCATCGTCGGCAACGAAGACGGTGCCCATCACATCGCGGCGATCCTGTTCCAGGCGCTCAACGACGTCGGCTTCACGATTCCTGCACAGTCGTCGGTGTACTGGAACGGCGAGGCCATGCAGGGGGTCGACTACAAGGACCTGGATGAGGTGCCGGAGACGGTGGCGGCAGCGACCGCGACGGCCACCCGGAACGCCGCGCATCTCGCCCGGGTGCTGCGCAACCAGAGATATCCGGTTGGCTGAGCGGCTAGGCGCTGTCGGACCGGATGAGCTCGTCGAAGAGCGTATTCATCTCAAGGTCGACGCGCTGCAGTTCCGGGTGGGCGTCGTGCCACTCGATGATCTCCTGTGCCGCGAGGTGCAGCGCGGCGGTGGGGTTGTAGTCGGGAACCAATCGCCGGATCTTCGTGTTGTCGAACACGACTGAATGCGCCATGTCGCCGGTGAGCTGTCCCGCGCGATCGGGTGCCGCCCTCTCGAACGCGGCGCTGGTGGCGTATCGCAGCTTCGGCTCCGCTCCGGCCGCGAGTCCGAGGATCGAGTAGATCTCGTTCCAGGTGTAGACGAAATCGCTCGTGATCTGGAACGTGTCGCCATAGGCGAGGGGGTTCCCGAGGAGACCGACGAATCCCACCGCGAAATCGCTCGCATGCGTGAGGGTCCACAGCGATGTCCCGTCGCCGTGCACGACGATCTCCTCACCTCGACGGATACGATCGATCGCCGTCCAACCTCCGAATGCCGGGATCGTCCACTTGTCATACGTGTGAGAGGGGCGCAGCACCGTCACCGGGAAGTTTCGGTCACGGTATGCGGTGGCGAGCAGTTCCTCGCAGGCGATCTTGTCGCGCGAGTACTGCCAGTACGGGTTGCGCAGCGGCGTCGACTCGGTGATCGGCAGGCGCGCCACCGGCTTCTGGTACGCCGAGGCGGAACTGATGAAGACGTACTGGCCCGTCCGCCCGTCGAAGCGGTCGAGGTCGCGGCGCACCTGGTCGGACGTGAACGCGATCATGTCCGCGACGACATCGAACTCGCGGCCGGCCAGGACGGCGTCGACGGCGGCAGCATCCGCGATGTCGGCGGTCAGAACCTCGACACCGTCAGCGGGCGGTCGCGCAGACCGGCCCCGGTTCAGCAGCGTGACCTCCATCCCGCGCTCCGCGGCGAGCGCACTCGCGGCCGAGGAGATGATGCCGGTGCCACCGATGAACAGAACCTTCGTCGCTGTCATGGGAGCACTCTATCGAGGCGAGTCCGCCTCAGGGCGTTCATCGCCGAACGCGGCGAGCAGCTCGGCGAAGTGGTCGAGGTCTTCAGCGGTCCAGCGGCGCAGCCGCTCCCCCAGGCGCGCCTCATAGCGCGAGCGGGCGAGTGCCACGCGCTCCTGCGCGAGCTCGGTCGCCACCAGGACGCGCGCCCTGCGGTCGCTCGGGTCAGGGACGCTTTCGACGAGTCCCAGCTGCTCGAGCTGGCGCACGTGGCGGCTGACAGCCGTTTTGTCCGTCTGCAGGCGATCGATGATCGCTCCGGCGGAGGTCGCCTTGCCGGTGGCGATCGACGTGAGCACCTGGTAGCCGAGCGGCTGAAGATCGGGATGCACCGTCGTCGCGGCTTCCCGCCAGCTGACCCGGATGCGGGCGAAGAGTCGCCCGAGCTCGTGTTCGACGCGGGATACCGCCGCATCGAGATCGATGGTCTCGGTCGCAGCGGCGGGCGCGCCCGTGGGGGCGGGTTCGTCGGACGAGGCGCTCATGATCGCCAGCTTACGGCGAAGCCCCGCCGCCGGAGTTCCGGTGGCGGGGCTTCGATCAGATCTCGGAGAGGAGCCGGAAGACCTTGGATGCTGTGCGGATCTCATCCGGTGTCAGCTCGTCCACGACGGTGCGCAGGCGGACGCTGTAATCCTGCCGCAGCACGGTGAGCGCCTCACGAGCCGCAGGTGTCACCGTCAGCACCCTGAGTCGTCCGTCACGCTCGTCCGGGCGCGACTCCAGCAGCCCCAGCTCTTCGAGCATCCGCACCTGCCGACTGATGGCCGACTTGTCCATCTCGAAGCGTTCAGCGAGCTCGTGGGCGCTCGCCGTTCCGTCACGATCGATGAAGGTCAGCAGCTTGTAGCCGCCCACCTGCAACTCCGGGTCGATGCGCGCCGCCGACTCCTTCCAGAGCGTCCGCGTCCGCGCGAAGATGAGGTTCAGATGCATCTGGAGGTCGGCGAGTGCGCCGTCGGCATCCGGAGACGTGATCTCGGTCGTGGTCACGTCAGCGCCCCGACTCCCGCTCTTCGCGCTCGATCACGGTCACCGACCCGGTGGCCGGCGATGCCGACTCGCCACGACCGAGGCGGATCGCACCGGTCGAGAGCGAGGCTCCGACCTCCGCCTCCGAGATCTCGATCGCCGATTCCTCAGCCTGCTCGCGCAGCTGTTCCGCGGCGTTCTTGGTCGAGAGCGGCTTGTTCCTGATGAACGCGATCGCGATGACGGCGATCACTGCGAGCGGGATCGCGACGATGAAGGCGTCGGCGATGCCGTGGCCGTAGGCGCCCTCGACGATCGTGCGGATCGTCTCCGGCAGCTGGTTGACCTTCGGGACGTCACCCGTTGCAAGGTGCTCCAGCGCGCTGACTTCTTCGGGGGTCGTGGGCACGAAGCCGTCGAGCGCGTCAGTGATGTACGACGCGACGCTCGTCGACAGAAGCGAACCCATGACGGTGACGCCGATGGTTCCGGCGATGGTGCGGAAGAAGTTGACGTTCGACGAGGCCGCACCGAGCTGCTGCGGTGCCGTGTCGTTCTGCACGATGAGGGTGAGGTTCTGCATGACCATGCCCAAGCCGGCGCCGAGGACGAACATGTAGGTCGCCACGAGCGGGAACGGCGTATCGAAGCGCAACGTGGCCATCAGGCTGACGCCGATCGTGGTCAGGACCGAGCCCGTCAGCATCCAGCCCTTCCACTTTCCGAACCGGCTCACCAGCTGGCCGATGATGATCGACGCCCCCATCTGTCCGATGATCATCGGGATCGTCATGAGGCCCGATTCGGTGGGCGTGGCGCCACGGGCGAGCTGGAAGTACTGCGCGAGGAACACGGACGTCGCGAACATCGAGACGCCGATGGCGATGGATGCGATGACGGACAGCGTGAAGGTGCGGTTGCGGAACAGCGACATCGGCACGATCGGTTCCTTGACGAAGAACTCGACCGCGATGAATCCGGCGATGGTGACACCCGCGATGACGGCGAGCATGATGCTCGTCGACGAGTCCCACTCGAACTCGCTGCCGCCCATGGAGACCCAGATGAGCATGGTCGACACGCCGACGGCGAGGAGGACGATGCCGAAGTAGTCGATCGACACCTTGCTGTCGCGCTGCGGCTTCGGCAGGTGCAGCGTGAACTGCAGCAGCACGAGCGCGACGATCGCGAAGGGCACGCCGACGAAGAAGTTCGCGCGCCAGCCCCACACATCGGTGATGAGTCCGCCGAGCAGGGGGCCGCCGATGGTGCCGAGGGCCATGATTCCGCCGACGACACCCATGTACTTGCCGCGCTCGCGCGGGGAGATGATGAGCGCGACCGCGATCATCACCAGCGACATCAGGCCGCCGACGCCGATGCCCTGGATGACGCGAACGGCGATGAGCATGTTCGTGTCCGTCGAGAAGCCCGCGATGACGGTGCCGACGGTGAAGAGGATGAGCGAGACCTGGACGAGGACCTTGCGGTCGACGAGGTCTGCGAGCTTGCCCCAGATCGGGGTGGAGACTGCCGTCGCGAGAAGGCTCGCGGTGATCACCCAGGTGTACTGGGACTGTGTGCCGCCCAGGTCGGCGATGATGACCGGCAGCGAGGTCGACACGACCGTGCCCGAGAGCACAGCGACGAACATGCCGACGACGAGGCCGGAGATCGCGATGTAGATCTCGCGAGGTGACCGCGTCGCCTCGGTTGTGGAGGAAGATGAAGGGTTTGTCACGGGGTAAGGCTCCTGCGTAGAAGGTTGACAAGCGTCAACTATACGCCAATGGTTGCGAAAGCGCAACTAATCGGACAGAGCACCATCGGTCCCCGCGCGAGCACCCAGTCGCGGGGATACCGTGTCGTCGCGCTGGAAGCGGCTGCGATACTCACTGGGAGTGAGCCCGTAAAGCGAACGGAACCGCCGGCTTGCATAGTTCGCGTCATCCCATCCGACGGCCTGGCCGACCTCGGACACGTTCTTGTCGGTCAGCGCGAGTTGCGTCGCGGCGGCTTCACCCCGCGCGCGGGTGAGCCACGCCATCGGGGAGATTCCCACATGCGTCTTGAACACTCGATGCACCACCGCGGGCGAGAAGTTCGCGGCCCTGCTGAGGTCGGCGATCGTCCAACGGGCGCTGAGGTCGTCCTGCATGAGATTCATCATCGTGATGACGGAGCGCGCGATCGTGCTATCCATTGCCTGCTGAGGTGACAGCGCGAGAGCGCTGAACGAGTCGAGCACGCACGTCGCCAGCCCGATCAGCGTCGGCGCGTGCGCAGTACCGGAGTGCTGCATGATCTGCTCGAGCCAGGCCAGCACCCGGGCGCAGGAGTCCTGGTCGAGCTCGCCGAGGTTGGGTTCGCCGCCGAGCAGGGCGCGCGCCAGGTCGGGATACTCGACGATCCACGAGAGCTCCCGAAGCAGAAGCTCCGGAGCCAGATAGAGATTGAAGGTCCACAGCTCATCGGTGTCACGATAGGCATGCCAGGAACCTGGGCGGATGATGATCACCGAGCCGCGACGAATGGGGAGACGGCCCTCGCGCGTCACATGGGTTCCTGTGCCCCGAGAGACGACGGCGATCTCCAGGTAGTCGTGGGTGTGCTCGGGGATGCCGCCCAACGCGGGCACGTCGTTCGACGCGACCGGAAGGGCCCCCGCGCGAAAAACCTCATAGCGCTGAATGGACGGGTAGCGGACAACCACCCGCTCACAATGACATAGCAAGCGGCGTCTCGGAAGACACGCGACAGGATCGTGCTAGTCATGAACAGCATCGTGCTGGCAGGAGCACGGAGCGCGAGACAGGATTGTCGATATCGCCTGCTCGGCGATGACGCGAGAACTCAGGAGCAGCCCACGCATGTTCAATGCCGAACAGAAGTCCGCACCACCGGCGAGGAGCGTCTTCACGCCGCCTCGTCGACGGCGGTGGCGCGGTGCGCACGTTCCGCTCTGGTTCATCGTTCCGGCGCTCGCGCTCTACGCGTTCGTCACGCTCGTGCCTTCAGCGCGAGGCGCTGTCTTCGCGTTCTCGGACTGGGATGGGATCAGCGCGGACTTCGATCTGATCGGCTTCGGCAACTTCATCGAGGTGTTCACCGATCCCCTCGCGACCGCAGCCCTGGTGAACACGTTCGTGTTCGCGGCGATCACCATGATCCTGCAGAACGGAATCGGGCTGCTGCTCGCGCTGGCGCTCAACACCGTCGTCAAGAGCGGCGGTCTGCTTCGCACGATCTTCTTCGCCCCGGTCGTTCTGACCCCGCTCGTCTGCGGATACATCTGGAGCTACCTTCTCGCACCGACGGGAGGCCTGAATGCCGTGCTCGGCGCCATCGGGCTCGACTCGCTGCAGCAGAACTGGCTCGGCGATCCGCAGTTCGCTCTCGGCGCCGTCTGCGTCGCGTACCTCTGGCAGTTCACAGGCTTCTCGATGGTGATCTATCTCGCCGGCCTGAAGGCGCTGCCCTCCGAGGTGATCGAGGCCGCGGTGATCGATGGCGCCGGGCCGGTGCGCCGATTCCTCTCCGTCGTCCTCCCGCTCATCAACGGAGCGGTGGTCATCAACCTGCTCTTGACGCTCATCAACGGCCTGGCCCAGTTCGATCAGGTGTACGCGATGACGGGTGGTGGGCCCGCCCGGGCCACGGAGACCATCTCCACAGTCGTGTTCAAGGTCGGATTCCAAGGAGGCGATGTGCCGTACGCCACCGCGCTCGCCACGGTGATGGCGATCGTCGTCGCGGTGCTCGCCACGGTGCAGTACCGCCTCACATCGAAGCAGGTCAACGGATGATCAACCGGTACACAGGACGCACTCTCACACTGGAGATCGGACTCTGGACGCTCGCTGCGATCTTCCTGCTTCCCCTGTTCGCGCTCGTCAATCTCTCGCTCAAGGCCCCTCATAACCCGACCGGAGCGTTTGTCATCTCGGGGCAGTACAGCGTCGAGAATTTCGGCCGCGCGTGGGAAGACGGACACCTGGGCGCTGCTCTCCTGAACAGCGCGGTCGTCGCGGTCGCCAGCATCGTTTTGGTACTCGTGGCAGCTTCGCTCGCCGCGTATCCGTTGGCGCGGCTCGGCTCGCGCTGGTCGAAAGGCATGTTCTACCTCTTCATGATCGGGCTCGTCGTGCCCGCTCAACTGGGAGTGCTTCCGCTGTTCCTCAGCATGCGCGACCTCGGGCTCAACGGAAGCCTGCTCTCGGTGATCCTCGCAGGGGCCGGCAGCTCGATCCCCTTCGCCGTGTTCATCATCACCATGTTTCTCCGCGAGAGTCCGCGGGACTACGAAGAGGCTGCCTCCCTCGACGGATGCGGGCCGATCCGCACCTTCTGGCACATCGTGGTCCCGCTGCTGCGGCCGGCGATCGGCACCGTCGCCATCCTCAATGTGATCTCGATCTGGAACAGCTTCTTCATTCCGCTTCTGTTCCTCTCCGGAACCGGCAACGAGACACTGCCGGTGCGTATCAGCGGATTCGTGCGCACCTATCACGCCGACTGGCCGGCGGTCTTCGCCGCCCTCCTTATCTCAGCCGCCCCGATCCTGATCGCGTACTTCCTTCTGCAGAAGTACATCATCCAGGGCTTCGCCGGCGGTCTGAAGGGCTGATCCCTTCAGCCATCCCCTGCCACACGAGAGGAAAATCCGCATGTTACAACGCAGTGCACCCGCGGCTGTCGGCATCGTTGCCGTCCTGGCTCTGACCGCGTGTTCGACGTCTGACGAACCCACCGACACGGGGTCGACCGGCGGTCAGAAGACGCTCACCATCGCTACCGACAACGTCGCTCCGCTGCAAGCGGTCGTGGACGAGTTCGAGGCGGCCCACCCGGACATCACCGTCGAGGTCCAGGACGGCGGCAGCGACTACCCCACCTTCATCCGCACGGCCCTCGCCGCCGGTACCGCCGCCGACGTCATCCGCGCATTCCCCGGAGCCGGCAACGTCGTGAGCGTGACTCCGCTGGATGAAGCGAACCAGCTCGTGGACCTCAGCGGGTCCGCGTGGGCCGATGAGCTCTCTCCGACGCAGAACAACCTCTTCAGTCATGACGGCAGCCTGCTCGCGGTGCCGATCGGCGCGCTGGGTCTGGGTCCCGTCTACAACGACCAGACGATGGAGGAGCTCGGTCTCGAGATTCCCGAGACCTACTCCGAGGTGCTCGAGCTATGCGCGGCCGCGAAGGACAACGGCAAGGTCGCGTACACCATGTTCCTCAAGGGCGGCAGCTCCATCCCGAGCTACGCGATGCTGGCGCCGCTCCTCTACGGACCGAACCCCGACTTCACCGTCGAGCAGATGGAAGGCGACCAGTCGTTCGCCGACTCGGAGTGGGTCGAGGCGTTCGCCATGCAACAGGAGATGCTCGCCGCCGGCTGCTTCAACGAGGGACCGACCGGTACGGAATGGAACGTCTCCTTCGAGCAGGTCGCCACCGGCCAGGCGCTCGCCACGTTCGCCTTCTCCGACACCACGTCGCTCGAGGAGGTCGCCCCGGAAGGCACGACCTTCTCGATCGCGCCGTTCCCCGTCGACGATTCGCGTGACAACTACCTCGCCGCGGCCGATTCCTCGGGATTCGGGATCAACGCCAAATCCGACAACCAGGATGCAGCGAAGGTCTTCATCGATTTCCTCGCGACCGCGGACGCGCAGAACGCCTACGCGACCGCCTCGAAGGGCGCTCCGTCGCTCCCGAATGACTCCTTCGCGCCGGACAGCCCCAACCAGGCGACAGTCCTCGACTATGTGGTGTCCGGCAAGACGGCATCGTGGCCCGACCAGGGGTGGCCGGGGACGGCGACGCAGCTCGAGCTGAACGAGGTGAGTCAGACGATCATCCTCGGCTCCGATTCGCCCGAGGTGGCGGCCGAACGTCTCGACGCGGCCTTCGCCAAAGACCTCGCCGACAACTAGCACCGTGGGGTGGCGGGCCGTCATGGCCCGCCATCCGCGCTGCCCGTCCTCACGGAGAACGACCTGATGCCGAACACCTTTTCCCGCCTCCGTGTCAACGGACTCGAGTCGCCTCTCGGGGTCGCGTCGCCGTCGGTGCGATTGAGCTGGGTCGCTGACGAACCGCTGCGGCCCGAGGACGAGATCGTCGTCGAGCTCGGGAGTGCTGACCCAGCCGCGACCACGAACTTCCACGTGCTGGCCGGCGATGCGCGATCGATCGTGCTGCCCCGGCCTGCGACGCGGCTCGTGCAGTGGCGGCTGGGGGTGAGGAGAGCGGGCCGGGTGGTCTGGGAGGGCGTACGCGGCTTCGCGACTGCCCCGGATCTCCAGGCCTCTGGTGCGCAGTGGATCGCTCACCCCGAGGTGACGGCTGGCCGCGCCGAAGGCGACGACCGCACCGTCTGGTTCGGCTTCGCCGTCGACTCTCACGCCTCGGACACCTGCGCACTCCTTCACCTCGCAGCTACTGGGGTGGTCGAGGTACGCGTCGACGGCCATCTGCTCCGCGGCGGTCTGCTCGGCCCCGGCTACAGCGACCTGAAGACGGAGACCTCGGCCGCGACGCATGACCTCGGTCAGCTCGCACCGGGAATGCACTCGGTGACGATCGAAATGGCGTCGGGCCCGTACTGGATCTCCGAGGGCACCGAGCGCTACAGCAAGTTCACCGCGCAGCACCAGGCGCCTCGACTCCTCGCAATGATCGAGCAGTTCGGCGCGAGTACTCGCGTGACGACCACTTCGCCGGGACGGACGCGCACCGGGCGCGGCGCCACGATCGCCGCGCACTGGTACGGCGGCGAGGACTTCGACGCGGCCCGCCCCGAGCCGTGGCAGCACGGCGCTGGCGATGTCGATACCGCCGTCGCTGTCACTGACACCTCTGCGCAGATCTGGTGGCCGGAGCATCCGCCCCTCGCCGTCGTGGAGACGCGGAACGAAAAGGCGTCGTGGGATGGCGACCGCGGACGCGTCGTCGACTTCGGAGTGAACATCGCAGGTGTGCCCGAAGCCCGTTGGCAGCCCAGCAGCGAGGACCGCATCGTGGAGATGCATCCCGCCGAGCTGATCAGCGCCCAGGGGGTCGATCAGGACAGCACGGGAACGCCCATCTTCGACAGCGTGCACATACCGGCCGGGCACGGCGGGTCGTGGTCACCACGATTCGGCTATCACGGCTTCCGATACGTCGAACTCCGCGGTCAGAGCGAAGGTGTGGATGTCAGGGCCCATGTCATCCGTGCCGCCAACGCGCGCGCCGGAGAGTTCACCAGCGGAGACGGTTTCCTGCAGCGACTCCACGACGTCATCGACCGGGCCGTGCAGGGAAATATGCACAGCGTCTTCACCGACTGCCCGCACCGCGAGAAGCTCGGCTGGCTCGAGCAGCTGCACTTCTGCTTCGACGCGATCGCTCGCGGCTACGACGTCGAAGCGCACCTGCGCGACATGCTGCACCACGCGAACACCGCCCAGCTGCCGTCTGGCGCGATCCCCAACACGGTCCCCGAGTTCATCGACTTCAGCGGACACCCGTACCTCGGCGACGACGACGCGTTCCGCTTCGACGTCAACTGGGGCGGCGTCATCGTGCACCTCCCCCTCGCTCACTATCGCGAGTATGGCGACCGACGCGTGCTCGTGGACAACGTTCCTGCCATGAAGGCGTATGTCGGCTACCTCGGCAGCCGTCAGGTCGACGGGCTGATCGCGTTCGGTCTCGGCGACTGGATCGCGATCGACGCATCGGCGCCTCGTGAGCTCGTCGCTTCGCACGGCTACCTCCGAGTCCTCGAATCCGCCGAGGTCGTCGCGAGGATCGTCGGCGAGCCCACGTGGGCCTCGGATCTGCGGGCGCAAGCCGAGGTCGTCCTTCGTGCACTTCGACGACACGAGACTCCCCGCCCCGATGCGAGTCAGACCGAGCTCGTGATCCTGACGGACATCGCCGAGCGGCGAGGCGATTCCGCGGCCGCGGACGCCTTCTTCGCGCTGCTGCTCGCACGCCTCGCGGCAGACGGCGACGCGTTCACTGTCGGCGAGGTCACCTTCGCCCTGCTCGTCGAGCTACTGCACCGTCGCGGTCAGGCCGAGCTCGTCTACCGGACGATCGCTCGCACCGATGTTCCCGGATACGGCATGCAGCTGTCGCGGGGAGTGACCGCCCTGGCAGAGACCTGGTCGGCAGAGAGGCTCGCCGTCGGCGAGGGCTCCAACAACCACTTCATGCTCGGGATGATCGACCACTGGTTGCAGAGCGATGTCGCGGGTTTGCGCCAGAGCCCGAATTCGATCGCGTGGGGGGCAGCAGTGATCGCACCTACCTTTCTGACCGGGGTGCCGAGCGCCGCATCGGTCTACCACTCCGCACGCGGCACCTACCGGGTGGCCTGGCGCCGAGAGGGGCACGGTGTGCGCGTCGAGATCGAGGTTCCGGTGGACGGGCGGGCGAGGGTTCTGATCCCGGGTGTCCCGGCACACGACGTCGGCCCCGGCGGGCAGGTCTACTTCACCGCCGATGCCGATGCCGACGCCGACGTGGCTGCAGCCGAGGTGAGTGCGCATGGTTGACCTCCGTCGCGGCGCGCCGAGTTTCCTCTCGGCGCTCGATGAGGACCACGCGCTTCGCGCTTCGGTCGAGAGGCTGCTGCGCGACGACTACGACGTGACCGATGTCATGCGGAGCACGCTCGCGAGCGACTGGCCGGGAGACCTCGCCGGCCGCCTTCTGCTCTCCCTCGCTCGGTATGCGCGCGCGGGGATGCCGACGCTCGAGCGCGCGACACAATTGAACGAGGCGATGCTCGACGCCCTCACCCCGCGCGGGTACCTCGGCCCCGAGGCCCGGGAGATCGTCGATGAGCAGCAGGTCGCCTGCCACGGATGGGTCGCCGCGGGACTGTTGCAGTTCTTCCACGTCACCGGTGACGACCGCTCCCGGCGTGCGGCGTTCCGAGTGATCGATGCGCTCATCGCGCCCGCCCTCCGCCGTCGAGACTACCCGTGGGAACGCGTCATCTCCGTGTATGGGGGCGCGCCTTCGGGAACCGCCACCGAGGTGATCGACGGCTGGGCTGTCTCCAGTGACGTGTGGTGCGTGCTCCTGTCGTTGAACGCTCTCGTCCCGGCGGCGCTCGAAAGCGGACGCTCCGATCTCGCCGCCCTCATCGTCGAGCTGACTCAGACCGTGAGCACACTGGATTTCGTCGCGCACGAAGCCCAGCTGCACGCCGTGCTCGCCGCCGCGCGCAATCTCGCCGACTGGTCGCTCGCGACGGGTGACAGACAGGCCGGGGACGCCGCGACCGCGCTCTACAGGACCTACGAGCGCGAGGGCCGCACACTGAACCACGCCACGTTCAACTGGTTCGGTCGCGCCGACAGTTGGACGGAACCGTGCGCGATCGTCGACTCGATCGGCATCGCGGTCTCCCTCCATGAGCTCACCGGCGATGATCGGTACCGTGCGGACGCCGCCCGGATCGCCCACAACGGGTTGGCCTTCGCCGAACGGCTCGACGGCAGCTTCGGTCTCGACACCATCGCCACGTCGCAGGACCCGATACTCGCGGCAATCGAGCCGGACGCGCATTGGTGCTGCACCATCCGCGGAGCCGTCGGGCTGCTCGAGTGCCGGGAGACCGCCGCTGTGATGAGCGGGCACGCGCTGGTGGTGACCGACCTGTACCCCGGTGCTCACGCGGTGCACACCGCGTCCGGCGCCTGGCGTATCCGACAGTCCACGCGCTATCCCGCCGGGACGACGGTCGAGTTCACCGTCATCGAAGCGCCAGAGACGACCGCCGAGTTCGTGATCGAGATCAGGATCGAAGAGGTGGTCCGCACCGTGTCGCTGGCTCCTCGTGCCGGGGCGACCGAGACTGTCCAGCTCGAGTTCTCGCCGCGCCGCGAACTGATGGGAGAGGCAGAGGTCATGCGCGTGGGGCCCGTGCTGCTCGTGCGGGATGCACACGATCAGGATGCGCCTGCGCGGCTTCTCTCGGAGATCGCGGGCACCTTCCCCGGCGCGCACAGCCCGCGCCTGATCCTCACACTCCACGCCGACAGGCGGCGTTGAGAACGACCGACAACCAGACCGGCGCCGATGCCGGACGCTCAAAGGAGAGCACACATGAGATATCGCAGCCTCGTCGGGGCGTTCGCCGCCCTCGCGATCGTGATCACGGGGGCGGTGTCGCCCTCTGTCACCGCCGACGCAGACACTCCGGAAGCCGATACGCCTGACGTCGGCATCTGGTATGCCACCTGGTACTCGAAGGTGTCGGCGCTTCCCATCACCTCCGCGACCGGTCACGGTGCATCCAGTGCCGATCAATTTCTGGCCGACGTCAACGGTGACGGAAAAGACGACGCCGTCACCTTCGATTCCACAGGCGTGTGGAGGGTGGGACTCTCGACAGGAACCGGTTTCGCGGCGCCCAGCGCATGGGTATCGGGTCACGGTCTCGGGTCGAGCGAGCGGTTCATGGCGGACGTCAACGGCGACGGCCGCTCGGATGCCGTCGCCTATTTCTCCGCTGACGGCAACGGTGACGGGCAACCGGGCGACTGGTACGTCGCCCTCTCGTCGGGCACATCGTTCACGCCGCACACGCTCTGGCGAGCGAACGCGGGCGCGGGTGCGAGCGCTCGGTTCATCGCCGATGTGACCGGAGACGGCCGCGCCGATCTCGCCACCTTCACCGCCGGAGCCGGCACGGTGAGCAGCGGTACATGGCACGTCGGCGGTTCGTCGGGTACCGGCTTCAGCGCACTCACGACCTGGCGCACCGGTTTCGGAGGCAACACCACCCGCCAGTTCCTCGCGGACGCCACGGGAGACGGCAAAGCCGATGCCGTGTACTTCGCGGCGTGGGATGGGTCCTGGTACACGACCCCGTCGACCGGCTCCTCCTTCGGCGCAGCATCCGCCTGGACGAACACGCACGGCATCGGATCGAACGATCAGTTCGTCACGGATGGCAACGGTGACGGCTATGCGGAGCCCTATGTCTACTTCAACGCCGATGTCACGGGAGACGGCGTAGGTGGCGATCTCATGGGTCGCGAATACGACCGCGCGCTCAAAGCCATCTCGCCCGACAACATCCCGCTTCACACCGGTTTCGGGGTGGGTGCCACTCGGCTGCTGCAGGGCAACATCTCGGGCGACCGCTACGGCTGGAAGGCGACCGTCGCCTTCACCCCCGGAGTCGGCGGCGGAACCTGGAACGCTCAGCGATATCGCTGGGCGGACAGCGTCTCCACGAACACCTGGGCCGGGTTCCCCGGCAAGCCGGCGATCCGATACGTTCCGCTCACTCTCGGCAGCTACCAGACGTACGACAGCGGCAACCCGGCGGTCATCGACGAGCACCTGAACACCATCTCCGGGGCGGAGATCGACTGGCTTCTGTTGGACGAGACGAACGGTCTGAACAACGTCAGCGGCGCCATCCTCAACCGCGCGGCAGACGTTGCCGCGCGCATCGCGGTACACAATGCGCAGCCGGCCAAGCGCGACATCCGTTACGCCTTCGCCATCGGCCGGGTGCAATGGACGGGCACTCCTGTGACGATCGAGCAAGAGGCTGCGCAGACGTGGGCGGAGTTCGCCAACGATCCCGCGATCGGTGGGCCACAGCACTACCACGAGGTCGACGGCAAGCCCCTCCTCGTGGTCTACGCCCCGGTCTCGATGCAGAACGCGTGGCACGCCTACACCGGAGACAAGAGTGCGTCGAACCACTTCACCGTGCGGTTCGCGTCGAGCGCGCTGCCGGGCGAATACGGCTGGCAACTGGGTCCCAACGGCTCCCCGTCCAACGATGAGGTCATGCTGACCATGCCCGGGTGGAACAACAACATTCCCGGCTATACTCCGGTCTCACGCCAGAACGGTCTCTACTACATCGAGAAGACATGGCGGCGCGTTCTTGACCGGGCGACTCCACCCGAGAGCGTCGTGATCAACTCATTCAACGAGTTCGCCGAGGAGACATCGGTGCAGATCTCCGACACCCGGGGTCTCGTCGCGCCCGCCGAGAAATGGGTCAACTCCGACGGCGTCGTGGACAACTCGATGTATTGGAACATGACGAAGGACTTCGTGCGTCAGCTGAAGCATCCGGATGCCGCGCACCACTCCAAGTCCGACTTCGCCGGCACACAGGGCTCGGGAGGGTGGTCGTACGAGCAATGGACCTACCCGAACGGCTCGCGAGTGACCACTCCCATGACCTGGAATGCGACGAATACCCGCTGGGCGGGAACGGCGACGTGGGCGATGGTCGGAGCGGATACGCAGCATCCGGACGTCGGCGCCGATGCCGCGCGCGTGTATGTCGCCCCCGCCTCGGGGAGCGTGACGCTCTCCGGCGTGATCTCCAAGCCGCAGGCGGGCGGCGACGGGGTCGTCGTGCGCATCCTCAAGAACAACACCCAGATCTGGCCGAGCGGAACGACGGGTAAGACGCTGACGAACGCCTCCCCCAGCATCTTCCGAGTGCCGGTCACGGTCGCGGCGGGGGATCGTTTGGCCTTCGTCACCCAGGCTCGGAGTACCGCCGCGTACGACACGACCGCGTGGGATGCGACGGTGACCTACGAATAGTGCACGGAGCGGGCATCCTTCTCCTCGGAGCAGGATGCCCGCTTTCTGGTGCCGGTGCGCGAAGTTCAGTGCGATTCCCGGCTGACCTGCGATCCGCTGGCCCCTCGCAGGAAGTCGAGATCGGCGCCGGTGTCCGCCTGCATCACGTGCTCGACGTAGAGCCGCTCCCACCCGCGTTTCGGCCGTGCGTAGCCTGCCACGGTTGCTTCATTCGGAGTCCGTCGCGCGAGTTCGTCCGCCGGGACGTCGAGATCGAGTCGACGGCCGCGCACATCAAGAGAGATCCAGTCGCCGGTCTGCACCAGCGACAGCGGGCCGTCTGCAGCCGACTCGGGCGTGACGTGAAGGACGACCGTGCCGTAGGCGGTCCCGCTCATTCGGCCGTCACAGATACGGACCATGTCGCGCACGCCCTGCTCGAGCAGCTTCTTCGGGAGCGGCATGTTCGAGACCTCCGGCATGCCGGGGTAACCCTTCGGACCGCAGCCGCGCAACACCAGAACGGAGTCCGCGTCGACATCCAATCCGGGATCATCGATCCGCGCGTGGAAATCCTCGATGCTGTCGAACACGACCGCGCGACCACGATGCTTGAGAAGGTGCGCTGAGGCGGCGGCCGGTTTGATGAGCGCGCCGCCCGGCGCGAGCGATCCTCGCAGAACCGAGATACCGGCTGACGGCTGGAGCGGAGCGTGGCGAGGGGTGATGACGTCGGCATCCCAGATCCTGGCATCGTCCAGGTATTCCACAAGGGGCCGGCCGGTCACGGTCAGCGCGGTCGGGTCAAGGAGATCCTTCACCTCGCGAAGGACAGCCAGGAAGCCGCCCGCTCGCTGAAGGTCGTCCATGAGGTACCTTCCGGCCGGCTGCAGGTTCACCAGCAATGGGACCTCAGCACCGATCCGGTCGAAATCGTCGATGGACAGGTCGATCCCGAGGCGTCCAGCGATCGCCAGAAGATGAACGACCGCATTGGTGGATCCACCGATCGCCGCGAGGGCGACGATGGCGTTGTGGAAGTTGGCCTTCGTGAGGAAAGTGCTCGGGCGGCGATCTTCCCGCACCAGTTCCACCGCCAGCCGTCCGGTCTCGTGAGCGGCTTCGAGTAGCCGACTGTCGGGGGCCGGCGTACCGGCCAACCCCGGAATGACCGTGCCCAAGGCCTCGGCGACGAGTGCCATCGTGGACGCGGTACCCATGGTGTTGCAATGACCTCGCGATCGGATCATCGCGGATTCCGACTTGAGGAACAGGGAGTCTGAGAGCGTGCCGGCCCGCACCTCCTCGCTGAGCCGCCAGACATCGGTCCCGCACCCCAGGGCCTCGTTACGGAAATGGCCGGTGATCATAGGACCGCCGGGCACGACCACGGCAGGAAGGTCCACAGAGCCCGCAGCCATGAGAAGCGCCGGGATGGTCTTGTCACATCCGCCGAGCATCACGACACCGTCGATGGGATTCGCTCGAAGCATCTCCTCCGTGGCCATCGCCGCCATGTTTCGCCAGAGCATCGCTGTCGGACGGACCTGGGTTTCGCCGAGGGACACGACCGGCAGGTTCAGTGGGATGCCGCCTGCCTCGTAGACCCCGTTCTTCACGGACTGCGCCACTTCATCGAGGTGAGAGTTGCACGGCGTCAGGTCGGAGGCCGTGTTGGCGATAGCGATCTGCGGACGCCCGTCGAAAGCGCTGCCGGGCACTCCCCGACGCATCCATGCCCGGTGGATGTACGCATTTCGGTCGTCGCCGTCGTACCAGGCGGAGCTTCGTAGCTCGGACCTCATGTTTTCCAACTTTCGGAATTAGAATTTACCAGTTCGAACTATGGATAGCATAGCCCCGGAACCACTCCCCACCCCCTGAGGACACCATGAAGCTCGTTCGCATCGGCCCCGTCGGGGCAGAGAAGCCCGGCGCACTCGTCGCCGAGGACACCTACATCGACCTCTCCGATGTCGTCGAGGACTACGACGAGTCATTCTTCGGCAACAAGGGACTGCAGCGCATCGCCTCCGTCGTGGCCGAACGAGCGGCCGACGCGTCCCGCCGCCTCGCGATCGGACACCAACGCATCGGTGCGCCGATCGCGCGACCGCATCAGATCCTCTGCATCGGCCTGAACTACAGCGATCATGCCGCGGAGACCGGTCAGGCGGTGCCCGCCGAGCCGATCCTCTTCACCAAGTCACCGAACACCTTGATCGGCCCGTACGACGACGTCAGGCTCCCCCGCGGAGCGACCAAGCCCGACTGGGAAGTCGAGCTCGGCATCGTCGTCGGCCAACGCACCAGCTACCTCGATTCGGTCGAGCAGGCGCGTGAGGCCGTCGCCGGATTCGTCGTGGTGAACGACGTGAGCGAGCGAGCTTTCCAGCTCGAGCGAGGCGGCCAATGGTCCAAGGGCAAGTCCGCGGAGACGTTCAACCCTGCCGGCCCATGGCTGGTCACTCCCGACGAACTCGGAGACGTACTGTCTCTCGACATGTGGCTCGATGTCAACGGCATCCGTCGCCAGTCCGGATCCACGTCGACCATGATCTTCGATCCGTTCTTCATCGTCCACTACCTGAGTCAGTTCATGGTGTTGGAGCCCGGAGATCTCATCAACACCGGCACGCCCCCTGGAGTCGGGATGGGATTCCGTCCGGAAGTCTGGCTGCAGCCCGGCGATGTGATGACCCTCGGCATCAGCGGGCTCGGCCGACAGCAGCAGAACGTGATCGGCCCGCGATGAAGGCCTTCGTGATCACCGGCCCCGGTCAAGCGGGCGTAGAAGACGTGGAGGCGCCGACTGCGGCGCCCGGCGACGTGGTGGTCGAGGTGCAACGCGCGGGCGTCTGCGGCACCGACATGGAGCTCTTCAGGGGAGAGATGCAGTACCTCGAGGAAGGCGTCACGACCTTCCCCGTGCGTATCGGCCACGAATGGATGGGAACTGTCCATACGGTGGGCGACGGTGTCGACCCGAGCTGGGTGGGCCGCCGGGTGACCGGCGACACCATGCTCGGCTGCGGTGTCTGCCGGCTCTGCCGAAACGGTCACCAGCACGTCTGCGAATTCCGTGGAGAACTGGGCGTCCGCGACGGCAGAGCAGGCGCCCTCGCCGAACAGGTGGCGGTGCCGGCGACGTCGCTGCGCGCACTGCCCGACAGCGTCGACGACGCCCTCGGCGCGCTCGTCGAGCCTGGAGGGAATGCGCTGCGGGCCGTGCAAGCCGCCAAACTTCGGCAGGGTGACCGCGTGCTCATCCTCGGACCAGGAACCATCGGACTCCTTGCAGCGATGTTCGCCCGCGCAACCGGTGCCGAGGTCCACCTGATGGGGCGCGGGGCGCGTTCGTTGGAGTTCGCCCGAACGCTCGACTTCCCCTCCAGCTGGCGCGAGGACGAGCTGCCGGACCTCCCATGGGACGCCGTCATCGATGCATCCAATGCTCGGCACCTGCCGGCGAGAGCACTGGAACTCGTCGAGCCCGCCGGGCGGGTCGTGTATGTCGGCCTGGCCGGCAGCCCCAGCCTCATCGACACGCGGACCCTCGCACTCAAGGACGTCACCGCCGTCGGTGTGCTGAGCGCCTCCCCCGGGCTCACCGAGACGATCGACGCATACGCGAACGGGGTCGTCGACCCTCGCCCGCTCATCGGCGCCACCATCGGCCTTCACGAGCTGGCACCCGTCCTCGCGGGCGAGCGCCCCGCGAACGCCGGCCCGGCACCGAAGATTCACGTCACCATCGCGACCGCCGCGAACGCTGCCGACCCCACAGACCTCGAGGAGGCAGGACGATGAAGACCGCCCTGATCACCGGAGGAGCCCGCGGGCTCGGAGCCGCCACAGCCGAGCGGCTGCGACACGACGGGGTGCGGACCATCACGGTCGACATCGCCGGTGACGTGGACCATCGCCTCGACGTCACGGACGAGCACGCTCTCGCAGCTGTGGCGTCGACCATCGGCCCGATCGACATCCTCGTCAACTCGGCCGGCATCGTCGGCCCGGGAGTTCCCCTCGTGGAGACGACCGCGGCGGACTGGCACTCGGTGCTGAACGTGAACGTGCTCGGCACCGTGGCGACGATGCGCGCATTCGTTCCCGGCATGGTCGAACGAGGCTGGGGGCGGGTCATCAACTTCGCCA
The DNA here is from genome assembly GCF_003626735.1 of Microbacterium sp. CGR2. NCBI lineage: Bacteria > Bacillati > Actinomycetota > Actinomycetes > Micrococcales > Microbacteriaceae > Microbacterium > Microbacterium sp. CGR2. The sequence goes on from NZ_RBHX01000002.1 coordinate 246,792, forward strand.
GCATGGCCGGCAAGGACGGCAACGCGAACCTGTCGATCTACTCCGCCTCGAAGGCGGCGGTCATCGCGCTCACCAAGTCGGCGGGTAAAGAACTCGCGACCACGGGTGTGCTCGTCAACGCAGTCGCGCCAGCGGTGATCTCCACACCGATGAACGCCGAGACCGCACCGGACGCCCTCGCTCACATCACCAGCCTCATCCCGATGCGACGGATCGGTCGACCGGAGGAGGTCGCCGAGCTGGTGGCGTGGCTCGCGTCGGACAAGGTGAGTTTCTCGACGGGCGCCGTCTACGACATCAGCGGTGGGCGCGCAACATACTGAGCACGATCACGTCATGGCGCCGAGCCGCTTGTCGACGATCGCTGTGATCTCGGCCGCATCGGCCTCAAGACGCTCGAGGGGCGTCCGGAAAGCGAGAGCGCTGATGCTGACCGCCCCAATAGGGCGCAGATCGGGACTGCGCCGGACCGGGACCGCGATGCAATTGACGCCCATCTCGTTCTCCTGGTCATCGACGGCGTAGCCGCGCCGCTTCGTCCTCTCCAGCTCGCGCCACAATGCCGCGACGGAAGTGATCGTGTGCTCCGTGCGCGAGGGAAGAGTCGCGGTGCCGAGTCGCTTCTCGAGTTCCTTCTCGCTCTCGACCTCCGCGCTGAGCAGCATCTTCCCGACGCCGGTGCGATAGGCCGGGTTGCGACCGCCGACCTCGGACGTGAGCCGCACGGCACCCCCGGGAGGATCGACCTTCGCCCGGTAGACGACTTCGACGCCTTCCAGCACGGCGAAGTGTGCCGTCTCTCCGTATTTGTCCACGAGTTCCTTCAACACCGGCTCGATCCGAGCGCTTTCGGGTCGGCCCGCCTGGTTCCGGAAAGCCAGACGCAGGAACTCGTCGCCGAGAACGTACACACCCCGAGACTGCAACTCAGCGAATCCGGCCCGCCGAAGTGCGGCCAACGCCCGATGCACCGTCGACTTCGCGCCACGCAGCTGCTGCGCCATCTGATCGAGCGTGATGCCCTCCGGATGCTCAGCCAGTTCTGCCAAGACGGCAAGCACGCGATCAGCGCCGACCACGCGATCTGTGTCCGCTGAAGTGTCGTCGCCCATACTCACTATCCCGATTGATGGAAGAGGTTTCCGTTGTCGATCGTATCGGCTGAGCTCCGGGGCACGAGTTGTTCGATGTCGGTGCGAGGGGCCTCGGCCGAGTCACTTCTCGACCTGGAAGTCGTCCGGCACCGGCGCGTCCGAGTGCCGCGCCGTGCGCGCGTCGCGCTCAAGGCCCGAGCGCTGCGTCAGCACGCCGTAGAGCTCGGGACGGCGGCCGAGCAGCCAGCGACGTCCGGTCGAGAGCGGAAGCAGATCCATGTCGAGGTCGGCGGTCACCACGGACTCGTCCGCGACAGGGGTCTCGGCGATGATGCGACCGTACGGGTCGATGATCATCGCGTTTCCGGTGCGGATCTCGTCGTCATCGGGACCGATGCCGTTGCTGAACAGCAGGAAGACTCCGTTGTCGTGAGCGCGCGACGGAAGCCACCGCATGAGCCAGCCGCGTCCGGATGGACCGTTGACCGCATCGAGCAGCGCCTCGGGATCGTTCGCCCTGTTGTGCCAGAGCTCCGACGGGATGACCTTCATGCCGTGAGGGCTGCGCGAACTCGTGCCGCCCGTCTGATGCGGAGCGATGAGCATCTTCGCCCCGAGCAGCGTCACAGCCCTGACGTTTTCGACGAGGTTGTTGTCCCAGCAGATGAGAATCGCCATCCGGACACCCAAGGGAGTGTCGAAGACGGTAAAGCGGTCGCCACTGGAGATCGCCTCATGCTCGAAGGCATGCAGCTTGCGATGGATGTGCACGGCGCCGTCCGGGAAGCACACGGCATACGAATTGTAGAGAGCATCGCCGTCGGACTCGAGGAATCCGGCGCCGATTCCCGCGCCCAGTTCCGCGGCGAGGTCGGTGAGCGCGCGCACCAGCGAACCATCGGCCGGCTCGGCGAGTTCACGGAGGTGCTCGACGGTGGTCTTCGTGAGATGCCAGTAGGCGAGCAGGCACATCTCGGGGAAGACGACGAGCCGCGCCCCGCCCGCGACGGCTTCCTCCGCGAGGCGCCGCACGGTCGCAAGGTTGCCGGCCTTGTCACCCGGCACTGCCTCGAACTGCACGACGGATACGCGCAAGTCGCCGGTGGATTCGATCATCTGGTCATTCCTGTCGTCTGGTTCGTCCCAGTCAAGAGGATGTGCAACATAACCACAAATGAATAAAGAGCAAGAATGTATAAGGTCTGAGAATGGATATCCGCTTGCTGCGCGCCCTGGTGCGTGCTGCCGACCATCCGACTTTCAGCGAAGCGGCGACATCGCTGTCGATCACCCAGCCCGCATTCACCAAGCAGATCCAGCAGCTCGAGTCGCAGGTGGGCACTGCGCTGTTCCGTCGCGGCCGGCATGGTGCCGGGCTGACGTCCGCGGGGGCGGCGCTCCTGAACGATGCGCGCACGATCGTCGATCTCGCCGACCGGTTCGGAGCAAGAGTCAGGCGGCTGTCGGCAGGAGACGAAGGGCACCTCACGGTGGGGTTCGGGCTTTCGAGCATCGCCGTCGCACCACGCGTGGTCGCCGCTTTCCGCTCCACTTCGCCCGGCGTGACGGTTCGCTTGGAAGACATGTCCTCGGCGGCACAGATCGAGGGCGTCCGAAGCGGAGAACTGGACATCGCTTTCGCGCGGATGCCGGCGCCACCGGACCTGCGTGCGATCGCGGTGCTCTCAGACCGCCTGGTCATCGCTCATCCTGACGACGGTGACCCGCCGCCCGAGGGCGGGCTCGCCGAGTGGTTGCATCGGCATCCGCTCGTCCGCCTCTCCACCGGGCGCGGCCCGGGTCTCGCTGCCCAGGTCGGTAGGTATCTGTCCACCGCCGGCGTGACCCCGCAGGTCGTCCAAGAGGCTGACGATCTTCAGACGGTTCTCGCACTCGTCGCCGCTGGCGTCGGAGCGGCGATCGTCCCGGAGAGCGCCCGCAACATCGGGCCGGCCCGCGTTTCGATGCGACGACTCGGCGGCGCGAGCGCATCGTGGACGGTCGGCGTCGTCTGGCGGGCCGACAACGAGACCCCCGTCGTCCGAGCCTTCCTCGACGAGCTCGCCAGGATTCCGGAGGGTTGAGGTCTGGCACGCAGAGCCTGTGCTCTCGACGGAGTACTGGGCGCAGCGACAGAAGACCCCCACCCGGCGCGAAGGCTGGGTGGGGGTCTTCTGTCGTTGCTGCCCGATCGCCCCAGAGGAAACCATCGACCCATCGAACCTGGAACACCCTTGCATTGACCTGCGGGGGCGCTCCATAGAGCGCCGGCGGCGCCGTGAACGGGTAGAACGAAAGAAGGCCCCTGGAGAACCGCTCGCCATGAGCAGCCACCAGGGGCCTTGTCTCTGTCAGCGAATATCTGCCTGACCAGTGGTTTCTAGAAGTCCCAGTCGTCGTCTTCCGTGGCCTCGGCCTTGCCGATGACGTAGGAGGAGCCCGACCCCGAGAAGAAGTCGTGGTTCTCGTCGGCGTTCGGCGACAGAGCCGACAGGATGGCCGGGTTCACGTTCGTGACCGACGACGGGAACATCGCTTCGTAGCCGAGGTTCATCAGCGCCTTGTTGGCGTTGTAGTGCAGGAACTTCTTGACGTCTTCGGTCAGACCGACACCGTCGTAGAGGTCCTGCGTGTACTGCACCTCGTTGTCGTACAGCTCGTACAGCAGCGAGAAGGTGTAGTCCTTCAGCTCATCCCGACGGGCCTGGTCGACCGTCTCGAGGCCCTTCTGGAACTTGTAGCCGATGTAGTACCCGTGCACGGCCTCGTCACGGATGATGAGGCGGATGAGGTCGGCGGTGTTGGTGAGCTTCGCCCGGCTCGACCAGTGCATCGGCAGGTAGAACCCCGAGTAGAACAGGAAGCTCTCGAGCAGGGTTGACGCGATCTTGCGCTTGAGAGGGTCATCGCCCCGGTAGTAGTCCGTGACGATCTGCGCCTTCTTCTGCAGGTTCGGGTTCTCGACCGACCAGCGGAACGCCTCGTCGATCTCCTTGGTCGACGCGAGCGTCGAGAAGATCGAGGAGTAGCTCTTGGCGTGCACCGACTCCATGAACGCGATGTTCGTGTAGACGGCCTCTTCGTGCGGGGTGATCGCATCCGGGATCAGCGACACCGCGCCGACAGTGGCCTGCACGGTGTCGAGCAGCGTGAGCCCGGTGAAGACGCGCATCGTGAGCAGCTGCTCGTCGGCGGTCAGCGTGTTCCACGACTGGATGTCGTTGGACAGCGGGATCTTCTCGGGCAGCCAGAAGTTGTTGACGAGGCGGTTCCACACCTCGACGTCTTTATCGTCCTGGATGCGGTTCCAGTTGATCGCCTGAACGTGATCGACCAGCTTGAGCGATGAGGGAGTCATGATTTTCCTAGAAGGATCGGTCGTTGAGCGAGCGGAGCGAGCCGAAACGGGTCAGAGCATGCACGAGACGCACTCGGCCATGTCGGTGCCCTCGAGCGCCATCTGACGCAGACGGATGTAGTAGATCGTCTTGATGCCCTTGCGCCATGCGTAGATCTGCGCCTTGTTGATGTCGCGCGTGGTGGCGGTGTCCTTGAAGAACAGCGTCAGCGACAGGCCCTGGTCGACGTGCTGCGTCGCCGCGGCGTACGTGTCGATGACCTTCTCGTAGCCGATCTCGTACGCGTCCTGGTAGTACTCCAGGTTGTCGTTCGTCATGAACGCGGCCGGGTAGTAGACGCGACCGAGCTTGCCTTCCTTGCGGATCTCGATCTTCGACGCGATCGGGTGGATCGACGACGTGGAGTTGTTGATGTAGGAGATCGAGCCGGTCGGGGGCACCGCCTGCAGGTTCTGGTTGTAGATGCCGTGCTGCTGGATGGAGGCCTTCAGAGCCGCCCAGTCCTCCTGCGTCGGGATGTGCTTGCCGGCGAAGAGCTCCTTGACCTTCTCGGTCTCGGGAACCCAGGCGCGCTCGATGTACTTGTCGAAGAACGTGCCGCTGGCGTAGGTCGAGTCCTCGAAGCCGTCGAACGTCGTCCCCCGCTCGATGGCGAGGTTGTTCGAGGCGCGCAGCGCGTGGAACAGCACCGTGTAGAAGTAGATGTTCGTGAAGTCGATGCCCTCTTCCGACCCGTAGTACACGTGCTCGCGAGCGAGGTAACCGTGCAGGTTCATCTGGCCGAGGCCGATCGCGTGGGAGCGGTCGTTGCCGTCTTCGATCGAGCGCACGGAGCGGATGTGGCTCTGGTCGCTGACGGCGGTGAGAGCGCGGATGGCCGTCTCGACCGTCTGGCCGAGGTCGTCGGCATCCATCGACAGTGCGATGTTCATCGAACCCAGGTTGCAGGAGATGTCCTTGCCGATGTTGTCGTACGACAGGTCGTCGTTGTACGTCGTCGGGGTGTTGACCTGCAGGATCTCGCTGCAGAGGTTGGACATGTTGATGCGGCCCTTGATCGGGTTGGCCTTGTTCACCGTGTCTTCGAACATGACGTACGGGTAGCCCGACTCGAACTGGATCTCTGCGACCGTCTGGAAGAACTCGCGCGCGTTGATCTTGGTCTTCTTGATGCGCGGGTTGTCGACCATCTCGCGGTACTTCTCGGTGACGGAGATGTCGCCGAACGGCACGCCGTAGACCTTCTCGACGTCGTACGGCGAGAACAGGTACATGTCTTCGTCGTTCTTCGCGAGCTCGAAGGTGATGTCGGGAACGACGACGCCGAGCGACAGCGTCTTGATGCGGATCTTCTCGTCGGCGTTCTCACGCTTCGTGTCGAGGAACCGCATGATGTCGGGGTGGTGTGCGTTGAGGTACACCGCGCCCGCACCCTGACGGGCACCCAGCTGGTTGGCGTAGCTGAAGCTGTCTTCCAGGAGCTTCATCACGGGGATGATGCCCGAGGACTGGTTCTCGATCTGCTTGATCGGCGCACCCGACTCACGGATGTTCGACAGCAGCAGGGCCACGCCGCCGCCGCGCTTGGAGAGCTGCAGCGCGGAGTTGATGCCGCGGGCGATCGACTCCATGTTGTCTTCGATGCGCAGCAGGAAGCAGCTGACGAGCTCGCCGCGCTGCGCCTTGCCGGCGTTCAGGAACGTCGGGGTGGCGGGCTGGAAGCGGCCGGAGATGATCTCCTCGACGAGGTTGACGGCGAGCTTCTCGTCACCGTCGGCCAGGCCCAGAGCCGTCATCACGACGCGGTCTTCGAAGCGCTCGAGGTAACGCTTTCCGTCGAACGTCTTCAGCGTGTAGCTCGTGTAGTACTTGAACGCGCCGAGGAACGTCTCGAAGCGGAACTTCTTGCCGTACGCCAGGTCGTTGAGCTTCTGGATGAAGTCCATCGAATACTTCTCGATGACGGCGCCCTCGTAGTACTCCTTCTCCACGAGGTAGTCCAGACGCTCCTTGAGCGAGTGGAAGAACACCGTGTTCTGGTTGACGTGCTGCAGGAAGTACTCCCGCGCGGCGCGCTTGTCGGCGTCGAACTGGATCTTGCCGTTCGCGTCGTACAGGTTCAGCATCGCGTTGAGGGCGTGATAGTCGAGCCCCTCGTACGCGGGGTTGACCTTGAAAGCCACCTTCTCGGTCACTGCGTGCTCTTCAACTGTGCTGCCCACTGTCGTTCCAATCCGTCGCTCACGCGATCAACATCGTCTTGTGTGCCGAAGATTTCGAGCCGATACAAGTGAGGCACGTGGCACTTGCGGCTGATGATGTCACCGGCGAGACAGAAGGAGTCGCCGAAGTTCGTGTTCCCCGCGGAGATCACTCCACGGATGTGACGCCGATTTCGCTCGTCGTTGAGGAATCGGATCACCTGCTTGGGCACGGCCCCGCGTTCGACGCCGCGCCCCTCGCCCCCGCCATAGGTGGGAGTGACCAGCACGAAGGGCTCGTCGATGACGAGAGGCTCTTCCTGCGGGTGGAGCGGGATACGTCGAGCGGGGAGCCCGAGCTTTTCCACGAAGCGTGCCGTGTTTCCGGACACGCTCGAGAAGTAGACGAGGAGCGGCGCTGCGGTCGCCACGGCGGCGCTCATCGGGGATCAGGCCAGACGGGAGGCGAGCTCGGCGATCTTGTCGGGACGGAAGCCCGACCAGTGGTCTTCGTCGGTGACGACGACCGGCGCCTGCATGTAGCCCAGCGCCTTGACCTGCTCCAGCGCTGCCGCGTCTTCCGACAGGTCGTGGATCTCGTATTCGATGCCCTTGGCATCCAGCGCACGGTAGGTCGCGTTGCACTGAACGCAGGAAGGCTTGGTGTACACCGTGATCGACATGTCATCCCCTCAAATCTAGGTTTCGCCGGCTGTACCGCCGCCGGGAGTTCAATACTACATATGGGTGCCGACATTGGGGGCGACCACAAGGGGTAGTAGTTACATCCGTGTAGTTTTCCACTGCTCTCCACTGATACAACACAGGTTGTCCACCGTTTCTTCCACAGGTCGACACCCTGTTGGACCCCGCCCGAACCCCGAGAAATCGCGGCTCGGACCGACTCCGGAGAGATCCATCCACAGGGGGCACGCTACGCGGGGCATCCGACATTCGTTTGCCTGTGGAAACAGCACTTCGGCGTGTCGTCGGCGTGTCGAGTCGGGCTCGCCTCGGCCGCTCGCCGTCGTGCCGGGTACCGTTGTCTGGTGGCGGGATATCGGGATCTTCTTCGCACGCCCGGAGTGGCGCGCATGATCGCGGCACAGTTGACCGCACGCTTCCCCAACGGCATGACGTCGCTCGCGATTCTGCTCCACGTCGAGCAGCAGACCGGCTCGTATGGCGCCGCCGGACTCGTGCTCGCGGCGACCAGTGTCGGGCAGGCGGTCGCAGGACCGATCACGAGCCGCTGGATGGGCGTGTGGGGAATGCGCCGGGTGCTGACGCTGACGCTCGGCGTCTGCGTGCTGGCGGTGCTCGGGCTCGCACTGCTCCCCCTGAACGTCCCCGGGTACATGATTCTCGGCATGGTGGCCGGCCTGTCCACCCCGCCGATCCAGGCAGCCGTCCGCACCATCTATCCGAAGCTGGTCAACTCGACACAGCTCACTCCCCTGTTCTCCCTCGATGCCTCCCTGCAGGAGATCATCTGGATCCTCGCCCCGGTCCTGATCACACTGGTGTCGACGCAGATCGGCACGGTCGAAGGACTGCTGCTCGTCGCGATCATCCTCATCGCCGGCGGCGCCTGGTTCATCCTCTCCCCAGAGGTGGGGCGCGTCCGCATTCCCCGGAGCCGCAACGCGCTGGGCAAGGTCGTCCTCAAGCCGCCGGTGATGCTGGCGACCGTCATCGGATTCCTGCTGATCGGTGCGTGCGCGGCCGTCGAGGTCGGTGTCGTCGCGACGTTCGAGCACGGCAGCCTGACCGCCGGCATGGTGCTCGCGGTCTTCGCCGTGGGAAGTCTCGTCGGCGGCCTCGCCTCCGGACACATCCCGATCGGCCCCTGGGCGATGGCTCGTCGCCTCCTCATCGTCACGATCGGCCTGGGCCTGACGATGGTCATGCTCAACGTCTTCTGGCTCGGCGGCACCCTCATCCTCGCGGGAATCGGCGTCGCACCCGCTCTCGCCGTCCTGTTCGCGATCACCTCCGCCAGCGTCAAGTTCAGTGAGACCGCCGAGGCGTTCGGCTGGGCCGGCACCGGGCAGCTCATCGGTGCCGCAGCCGGTTCGGCGGTGGCGGGCTTCCTGGTGGATGCCGGTGACTGGAGGGGCGCCTACTTCGCTGCGACCCTGTTCGCCGTGGTCGGTCTGATCGTCGCCGTCGTCTTCGTCCGCTCCTTCCCCGACCTGCGTCACCGCGACGCGAGTCCCCATCCCGATACCGAACCCGTGGCGGTCACCCCTTCATGAGCATCCCCCGCACCTCCGTCTCTCCCCCGCCCGCGGTCGTCTGCGTCGGCGAATCCATGGCGCTGATCACCCCGACCGGTTCCCGCCTCGATGCTGCCGACTCCGCGACCATCGGGCACGCGGGCGCCGAAGCCAACGTCGCCGTCGGGCTGGCGTCCGCCGGCCATCGAGCCGTCTGGGCGTCGCGTCTCGGTGACGACCCGCTCGGCGTGCGCATCGCCGCCGAGCTCGAACGCCGGCACGTCGAGTTGTGGATCGAGCGCGACCCGGATGCGCCCACCGGGGTCATGTTCAAGGACCCTGGCGTCGAATCCTCCGACGTCTACTACTACCGTCGCGGATCGGCGGCCTCGCTGATGACCGCAGGATTCGTCCCGGCGACGGCGCTCGACGGCGTGCGGATCGTGCACACCACCGGGATCACTCCGGCGCTCTCGGCCTCCTGTCGAGCGATGGTCGATCAGCTCTACGCCGATGCCCGAACCGCCGGCGCTCTCGTATCGTTCGACGTCAACGACCGCCGCGCGCTGTGGTCGCTGGAAGACGCGGCCTCGACGCTGCAGCGCCTTGCGGATGCCGCGGACATCGCCTTCGTCGGCCGTGACGAGGCCGAGCGCATCTGGGGAACGGCCACGCCGGACGAGATCCGCGCACACGTGCCGAACTGCGCACTCCTCGTGGTCAAGGACGGCGACATCGGGGCCACCGCCTATGCCGGCGACAGCGAGCCCGTGTTCGTCGCCGCGCCCCGAGTGGACGTCGTCGAACCCGTCGGCGCGGGCGACGCCTTCGCATCCGGGTTCCTCGCGGCGACACTCGACGGACAGGCGCTCGCCGACCGTCTCGCCGCCGGGCACTCCGCCGCCGCACGCGTCCTCACCACGCACGGAGACATGCCTCCGATCGCCTGACCGGCCGGGCTCCGTCCTAGGCTGGGGGCATGCCTGCACCGCTCACCCTCCCCCGCATCGCCTGGGGTGACCCGTCGGCCGCTCGTCACGCCCTGCTCGTCCACGGGCTCGGCTCCTCTGCCGCTCTGATGTGGCGCCTCGGCGACGCGCTCGCGGGGGCAGGCTGGCACGCCACCGCGGTCGACCTGCGCGGCCACGGCGACGCCCCCCGCGCGCTCGACTACTCGGTCCGCGCGTTCGGTGCCGACCTCGCCGCGACGAAACCCGAGCACGGCGGGTCGTGGGATGCCGTCGTCGGCCACTCGTTGGGCGGAGCGGCCAGCACGGTCGCGGCAGCATCCGCCCCGGATTGGACGCGGAAGCTCATCCTCATCGACCCGGCGATCCACGTCAGCGGGAGGGATGCCGCGATCGTCCGCCGCAGTCAGGAGCGCGCGTTCGCGGACACCCGCATCGAAGTCGTGCAGGAACAGCATCCGGAGTGGCACCCGCAGGACCAGGAGTTGAAGGTGGATGCCGTGCTCCGCGCGAGCGCCTGGGCGGTCGAGCAGACCAGCGTCCAGAACCAGCCATGGGACGTCCGCGCCGAAGCCACCACCCTGACCACGCCCACTCACGTGATCGCCGCAGACCCCGCGGTCTACAGCATCTTCACCGGCGACCTGGCCGTGGAGGTCTTGGACGCCAACCCGCGGATCACGATGTCAGTCGTCGAGGGCGCCGGCCACTCGCTGCATCGCGATCGCCCCGAGGAATCGATCCGACAGCTCTTGGAGGCACTGGCATGAGCGGCTTCGACCCCACGATCTTCCTGCCCGACGATCTGCTCGAGCGCATCCGCGAGCGCGCCCCGATCCACGATCGGGAGAACACCTTCCCGCAGCAGGACCTCGACGAGCTGCGCGCCGCCGGATACCTGTCGATCCTCGTCCCGGCCGAGCGCGGCGGCGGCGGGCTTTCACTCGCGGAGACGGCGACCCTGCAGCAGCGCCTTGCCGGGGCAGCGCCCGCCACGGCCCTCGCGATCAACATGCACCTCGTCTGGACGGGAGTCGCGAAGGTCTTCTCCGACCGGGGCGTCTCCGGACTCGAGTTCGTGCAGGACGGTGCCGTCGCGGGCGAGGTCTTCGCCTTCGGCATCAGCGAAGGCGGCAACGACCTGGTGCTGTTCGGCAGCGACACCGCGGCGGAGCCCGATGGCGAGGGCGGGTACGCCTTCACCGGTACGAAGATCTTCACCTCGCTCGCTCCGGTGTGGACGCGCCTCGGACTCCACGGACTCGACACCACCAGCGAGGATGCACCCAAGCTGGTCTTCGCCTTCGTCGACCGGACGGATGCCGTGGCGACAAGCGACGACTGGGACACTCTCGGCATGCGCGCGACGCAGAGCAGGACGACCCGTCTGACCGGTGCGGTGGCGGATGCCGCCCACGTGGTACGCCGCATCGACCCGGGCCCGACACCGGACCCGATCGTGTTCGGCATCTTCTCTGTCTTCGAGATCCTGCTGGCGTCGGTCTACACGGGCATCGCGCACCGTGCGCTCGAGCTCGCCGTCGAGACAGCCGATAAGCGGCGTTCGAAGAAGACCGGGGCCGCCTACAGCCAGGATCCCGACATCCGGTGGCGGATCGCCGACATGGCCCTCGCCTACGATGCGCTGCCCCCGCAGATCGCCGCACTCGCGCGCGACGTCGACGATCGTGTCGACCACGGCGCCCGCTGGTTCCGGCTGCTCTCCGGTGTCAAGCACCGCGCGATCACGATGGCGAAGCAGGTCGTCGACGAGGCGATGCTCGTCGCCGGAGGCGGCTCGTACTTCTCCGGCAACGAACTCTCGCGCCTCTACCGGGATGTCTTGGCAGGGGCCTTCCATCCATCGGACCCGGAGTCCGCGCACGCGACCGCGGCGAGCGCGCTTCTCGGCCCCGTAGAGGCCTGACGACCGCGGAATCGGTTGCCGAGCGAGAGCCTGAGTGCGAAGATCGCACCATGGTTCCGGCTCCCAAGCATCCGACTCTCGACGCGGTCTCCAAGACGATCATCGAGCTGTTGCAGGAGGACGGCCGTCGCTCGTACTCGGACATCGGTCGCATCGTGGGCCTGAGCGAAGCCGCTGTGCGCCAGCGCGTGCAGAAGCTGACCGAATCCGGCGTCATGCAGATCGTCGCGGTGACCGATCCGATGCAGCTGGGCTTTCATCGCCAGGCGATGATCGGCATCCGCGTGACCGGCGATGCGAGAGGCGTGGCCGAAGCCATCGCCGCCATCGAGGCGATCGACTACGTGGTGATCACGGTGGGCGCGTTCGACGTGCTCGCCGAGGTCGTCTGCGAAGACGATGAGCAGCTGCTGGCGCTGATCAACGATGTCATCCGTCCCATCGAGGGCGTCCTCTCCACGGAGACGTTCATCTACGCCAAACTGCAGAAGCAGCTCTACAACTGGGGAACGCGCTGAGCACTGCCCTCACGCGCGCGGAGGGCGAGGTGCAACGCGGCGAGCACTTCCCCGTCATCGAGATCGACATCGAGCAGGTCGCCGATGAGGGCGAGCCGTTGGTAGAACACCGAGCGGGAGAGGTGGCTGGCGACGGCGGCCGCCGACCGATTACCCGGGTGCGCGACCAGTGCGGTCAGGACATCGAGCAGATCACCCCCGCGTTCGCGATCATGGCGGATCAGGGGCGCCAGCATCCGCTCGCTGTGCTCGTGCAGGCGATGGTCGTCGCGTAGCGCGGTGATCAGACGTCCGAGTGGGCGGTCGTCGACCCGGCGCACGCGTGGACCCGCGTCTCCGGGTTGGGAGGCGGCGAGGTCGCGCGCAGCGCGCAGAGAGGCGAGGAGCTCCAGGATGCCGTCGGCCTCCGGTCCGAGGAAGATCAGCCCGTCCGGCCCGACGATGTTCGCGACGGTCTGATCCGTGAGGGCGGCGGTCGCGGGAAGCGAAAGCAGCACGACCTCCACGCCGTCGATCTGCGCGGCGACGACGGCACAGTCGATCCCCTGCGCTCGCGCGTTCGCCGCGGCGACGGGGCCCGACCCTCGCACGACCATCCCGTGGCAGCGGCGACCGTCCACCGGGAATCCGCCGGCAGCGAGTCGTGCGGTGATATCGCGGGTGCTCGCGAATCGCACACCCAGCAGGTCCTCGATGATGGTGCGGTGTGCAAGCAGACGCCACTCGGCATCCCCGCCCTCGGCGAGGCATCCGAGCGCCAGCGCGACGGCGGCCTGCTCGAGCACCGTGCGCCGGCCCGCCGGGTGCGCGGGACCCTCGAATGCCACCAGAGTGCCCCAGCTCACGCCCCTCGCCTGCACGGGAACGCGCTCCACACCGCTGTCGGGCGATTCGGTCCAGCGCGCGAGCGTGTCCGCCACCCGCATCCGCATCCCCTCCGCGGCGATGACCTCGCGCGCGAGGTTCTCCAGGACGACCGGAGCGTCGAGCATGCGCGCGGTCTCAGCGACCACGATGTCGGCGGGCGCGCCGCGCAGGCTCAATCCGGTGAACAGCTCATGGAGGTGCTGACGTTCCCGCAGGGCGTCGGTCTGCGCGGCGATCAGAGCGCGATGCACCGCCTCGGTCACGGCGACGAACTTGACCTCGTCCTGCAGTGCGATGAGCGCGATTCCGACGTCGTTGCACGCCTCGATGAAGGCCTCCGGGATCCGCAGGTGTGCGCTGCCCAGTTCGAGGATCACCCCGGCGACACCGACGGCATGCAGGCCACGCGCGAACACTCGCTGGTCTTCCGGAGCGGCCGGCCACGCGGAGCCGGTGCTCAGGAGCAGTTCGCCGCCGTCGAGCAGTCGCGCGACATCGGCGCTGTCGGACACGTGCGCCCACCGCACTCCGGCGTTCAGCGCCGCGCCGCCGACGACGACGAGCGGGCGCCCCGCCCTGACCTGCGGCATCCGCAACACGTCTGCCACCGTCAGCAGCTCGTCTCCCGACACTGCCGGACGGTCTGTCCGACCGGCGACGAACTCCTGACGTTCTGACACTCTCACCTCGTGGTCTTCTCTGTGAGCATTGACGCAGCCCAGCGTATCGAACCCGGTCAGAGTGTTCGGAGATGCGGATCGAACATCCAGAGGAGCACCCGTGCACATCGTCCCCCACATCATCAACGGCATCGAGACCGCAGAGTCCGCCCGTACCGGCCGCGTGTTCGACCCCGCCACCGGCGCGGTCTCGAAGCAGGTCGCGCTCGCATCGGCTGCCGACGTCGACGCCGCCGTCGCGTCCGCCGCGGCCGCGCTGCCCGCGTGGCGTGAGACGAGCCTGATCAAGCGCGCAGACGTGTTCTTCCGTCTGCGCCAACTCCTGAAGGACCGCACGCCCGAGCTCGCGGCGATCGTGACGTCCGAGCACGGCAAGGTGCTGTCGGATGCTGCCGGCGAGGTGTCCCGCGGCATCGAGAACGTCGAGTTCGCCGCCGGTCTCGTGCACCTGCTCAAGGGCGAGCGCAGCGAGCAGGTCTCGCGAGGGGTCGACGTGCACTCCGTGAAGCAGCCGGTGGGCGTGGTCGCCGCGATCACTCCCTTCAACTTCCCGGTGATGGTGCCGCTGTGGATGATCGCCTCCGCCATCGCGTGCGGCAACACCGTGGTCCTCAAGCCCAGCGAGAAGGACCCGTCGGCGGCCGTGTGGATCGCCCGGCTCTTCCGCGAGGCCGGCCTGCCGGACGGCGTCCTCAACGTGGTCAACGGCGACAAGGAGGCGGTCGACGCGCTGCTCGACTCCCCCCGCGTGAACGCCGTCAGCTTCGTCGGCTCCACCCCGATCGCCCGGTCGATCTACCAGCGGGCCTCCGCGAACGGCAAGCGCGTGCAGGCGCTCGGCGGGGCGAAGAACCACATGGTCGTCATGCCGGATGCCGACATCGACGCCGCCGCGGACGCCGCCGTCTCCGCCGCCTACGGGTCGGCGGGCGAGCGCTGCATGGCCGTGTCGGTTCTGGTCGCTGTCGGCGACATCGCCGATGACCTCGTGGCGTCGATCGCCGCACGCATCGAGAACCTGACGATCGGTCCCGGCACGGATGCCGCGAGCGAGATGGGCCCCCTCATCACCGGCGAGCACCGTGACCGTGTCGCCGCCTACGTCAGCGGCGCCGCGTCCGAGGGCGCCACGGTCGTCGTCGACGGCACCGTGAAGCAGTTCGACTCGGCCGGCTTCTTCCTCGGCGTCAGCCTCATCGATCGGGTCTCCCCCGGGATGGCCGTGTACGACGACGAGATCTTCGGCCCGGTGCTCTCGGTCGTGCGCGTGGAGACCTACGCCGAAGCCGTGGAGCTGGTGAACGCGAACGCGTACGGCAACGGCACGGCGATCTTCACCCGGGACGGCGGCACCGCGCGCCAGTACGAGTTCGACGTCGAGGCCGGGATGGTCGGGGTCAACGTCCCCATCCCGGTTCCCGTCGGTGCCTACTCCTTCGGCGGCTGGAAGGACTCTCTCTTCGGCGACTCCCACATCTACGGCCCCGAATCCGTGCACTTCTACACCCGCTCGAAGGTGGTCACCACCCGCTGGCCCGACCACACGCCGTCCCAGGTCGACCTGGGCTTCCCGAGCAACCACTGAACGGAGCGACTGCGATGACGAGCTACACCGACCGCCATGGCGTCTCACACGCCCTGCCCGCCGCGGATGCCGAGGCTCAGGTGCGCGCCGACGACCGTGCCCACGTCTTCCACTCCTGGAGCGCGCAGGGGCTGATCGACCCGCTCCCCGTGGCGGCCGGCGACGGATCCACCTTCTGGGACTATTCCGGCAACGCCTACCTCGACTTCTCGAGCCAGCTGGTCAACCTGAACCTCGGGCATCAGCATCCGGATCTCGTCTCGGCCATCCAGCGCCAGGCCGGACGCCTGTCCACCATCCAGCCCTCCATCGCGAACGACGTGCGCGGCGAGCTCGCCCGCCTCATCGCCGAGGTCGCGCCGGAGGGCCTCGAGAAGGTCTTCTTCACCAACGGCGGTGCCGAGGCGAACGAGTACGCGGTGCGCATGGCGCGGCAGTCGACGGGGCGCCGCAAGGTGCTGTCGATGTACCGCAGCTACCACGGGTCCACCGCTGCGGCGATCGCGCTCACCGGCGACCCGCGGCGCTGGGCGAACGACACCGTCGATTCGGGCGCGGTGCGCTTCTTCGGTCCGTACCTGTACCGCTCCCCCTTCCACGCGGAGACGCCGGAGCAGGAGTCGGCCCGTGCGCTTGCACACCTCGAGCAGACGATCGAGCTCGAGGGTCCGCAGACTATCGCGGCGGTCATCATCGAGACCGTCGTCGGCACGAACGGCGTGCTGATCCCGCCGCCGGGATATCTGCAGGGCGTGCGGGAACTCTGCGACCGCCACGGCATCGTCTACATCGCCGACGAGGTCATGGTCGGGTTCGGACGCCTGGGCGAATGGTTCGGCATCGATGCGTTCGGCGCGAAGCCCGACCTGATCACCTTCGCGAAAGGCGTGAACTCCGGCTACGTGCCCCTCGGCGGCGTCGTGATCTCCGACCGCATCGCCGCGGCATTCGACTCGATGCCGTTCGCGGGCGGCCTGACCTATTCGGGCCATCCGCTGGCGTGCGCCGCGGGCGTGGCCACCTTCGAGGCGTTCCGCCGCGACGGCATCCTCGAGCGCGTGCGCGATCTCGGCGAGCGCATCGTCGAGCCGACCCTCCGCGCCTGGGCAGAGCGGCATCCGCACGTCGGCGAGGTGCGGGGCCGCGGCCTGTTCTGGGCCGTCGAACTCGTGCGAGACAAGGAGACGCGCGAGCCCCTGGTCCCGTTCAATGCGTCAGGAGCGGATGCCGCCCCCATGGCCGCGTTCGCAGCTCGGGCCAAGAAGAACGGTGTCTGGCCGTTCACGCACTTCCACCGCGTGCATGTCGCCCCGCCTCTGGTGATCAGCGAGGAAGACCTCGTGCGCGGCCTCGCCGGCATCGACCAGGCGCTCGGCGGGATCGAGGGCTGATCTACCTCCGGTCGAAGTCGAACGCCTTCAGCAGTTCGACGACGGCGCGTTCGCGCTCCAGGCCACCGGACTCGAACATGTCCGTGACATGGGTCTGCAGATGGTTCTCGAGCAGCAGGCGGTTCAGGGATTCCAGCGAGCGCTGAATCGCACGGGACTGCGTGAGGATGTCCATGCAGTACTCCTCGTTCTCGATCATCCGCGCGACACCGCGCATCTGCCCCTCGAGGATGCTGGTGCGATGCAGTGCACGCTTCTTGATGTCTTCGATCACGTCTCGAGGCTACTCTCCGCGTGAAAGGATGGCGTCATGCCGCGAACATCGATGACGCAGCTCTCGCCCGCCGACCAGGATCGGCTGCGCGCGCTCCGACGCATGAAGGCCGTCGCCCTCGGCGCTCTGGTGTTCATGGCGGTCGCTTTCGTGATCGCGTTCGCCTTCCAGGAGCGGATGGGATGGCTCGGCTACGTGCGCGCTGCGGCCGAGGGCGGCATGGTCGGAGCCCTCGCGGACTGGTTCGCCGTGACCGCTCTCTTCCGGCGTCCGCTCGGCCTCCCCATCCCGCACACCGCGATCATCCCCAACCGCAAGGACGAGATCGGCCGCACGCTCGGCGAGTTCGTGGAGACGAACTTCCTTGCCGCCGACGTCGTCCGCACCAAGCTGGCGAGTACGGCGATCGCGCTGCGTGCCGGTGAATGGCTGCGCGAGCGGCCGCATGCCGAGCGCGTGGGCGCGGAGGGCGCCACGATCGCGACCGCCGTGCTGAACGCCCTCAGCGACGACGACGTGCGCGATCTCATCTCCGATCTCGCACGCGAGCATCTCGTGGAGCCCGAGTGGGGTCCCCCTGCCGGTACGTGGCTGGCGAAGATCGTGGAGGCCGATGCGCATCAGGGAGCCGTCGACCTCGCCGTCGACAGCATCGGCAGGTGGCTCGACGCGAACGCCGAGTCCTTCTCCGGGCTCGTCTCCCGGCGCCTCCCCTCGTGGCTCCCGAAGGTGGCCCATCGGCTGGTCGACGAGACGATCTACAACGAGGCCGTGCGCTTCATCGGCGCGGTGAAGGCCGATCCCAGGCATCCGGCTCGTCTCGCTGTCGACGGCTACCTCGCCCGCCTCGCCGACAACCTGCAGAACGATCCAGCGACCCGGGAGAAGCTGGAGAACGCGAAAGCGTCACTGTTCGACAGCCCGCGCGTCGGCGCGTTGGCCGCCGAGGCCTGGAACACGGCGAAGAACGGATTGCTCGCCTCCCTCGCCGACCCCGAGAGCGGGTTGCGGCGCCGCGCTGTGCAGGCCCTGCAGGAAGTCGGCGAGAGACTGACGACGGATGCTGCGCTGCAACACCGCGTCGACACCTGGGTGTCGGATGCCGCCGTCTTCCTCGTCGACCGGTACCGTCACGACATCGCATCGGTGATCACCGACACCGTCGAGCGCTGGGATCCGGCCGAGACGACCGAGAAGATCGAGCTCATGGTCGGGCGGGATCTGCAGTACATCCGTCTGAACGGCACATTCGTGGGTGCTCTCGCCGGCCTCGCGATCTTCACCATCGCGCATGCGCTGATCCCGGGGGTCTGACATGGCACTCTCTCACGATCCCCTCTGGCCCCGCGCGGGCGGCTGGCCCGCGTTCGAGAGCACTGCGGATGCCGTCGTGCTCGGCGTTCCGACCTGGCGCACCTCGCTGTCGCCGACCGGCGCCCACGCGACACCGGCTGCCGTGCGCGAGGCACTGGCGCGTTACGGGACCGCCCTGATGGGGCCGCCGGTCAGCGACCTGACCTCAGTGCTGCAGATCGCCGACGCGGGCGATGTCGACGAGCCGGACGGCGATGCCGGGGAAGCCGCGGTGATCGCCCGCGTCCGCGACCTGACGCACAGGACCGACCTCGTCATCGCGCTCGGTGGCGACAACTCCCTCACCTATCCGGTGGCCCTCGGCGCCGAGGCGACGGGACTCATCACGTTCGACGCCCACTTCGACCTCAGGGACGGCATCTCCAACGGAACGCCGGTGCGACGACTCGTCGAGGACGTCCCCGCGGCCTCAGAGCTCGACACGGCGCGGATCGACCCCACCTGCATCGTGCAGATCGGCATCGCCGACTTCGCGAACTCGGCAGCGTACGCGCAACGGGCTGCGGACTGGGGAATCCGGGTCATCACCCTCGACGAGCTCCGCCGCCGGGGTGTCGACGACGTCGTGGCGGAGGCCCTCGAGATCGCCGGCGCCGGGCCGTCTCCGCGCGTGCATCTCGACATCGACGTCGACGTCTGCGACCGTTCCGTGGTGCCCGGATGCCCGGCCAGTGTTCCCGGGGGCCTCGCGGCGTGGGAGCTGCGCGCACTCGCGCGTGCCGTCGCATCCGACCCGCGTGTGGTCACCGCGGACCTCGCCGAGGTCGACGCGACGGCTGACACCGAAGACGGACGAACCGTCCGCCTGGCCGCCCTGTGCGTCCTGGAACTGCTGACCGGCCTCAGCCGGCGAGGGAACCGCCCCTAGGCTCCGCCGCCACCACGCCGTTCTTCCATACGGTCTGCACGAGCGGAACACCGGGGCGATAGGCGAGGTGGATCCGGCTCGGTGAGGCCAGCTGCACCAGGTCGGCGCGCGCTCCCGACGCGATGATGCCGACGTCGTCGCGTCGAAGCGCCCTGGCACCGCCGGCCGTCGCCGCCCATACGGCCTCGGCGGGCGTCATCCCCATGTCCCGCACGGCGATGGCGATGCAGAACGGCATCGACGACGTGAAGCTCGACCCGGGGTTCGTATCGCACGCGAGCGCGACCGTCACCCCGGCGTCGATGAGGCGACGCGCGTTCGGGTACGGCTGGCGGGTGGAGAACTCCACACCGGGCAGCAGCGTGAGTACGGTCGTCGACGCGGCGAGCGCAGCGACGTCCTCGTCGCTCAGGTACGTGCCGTGGTCGACGGATGCCGCGCCGAGCTCGACCGCCAGACGCACGCCCTCGCCCGGGCCCAGCTGACTGGCGTGCACCCGGGGTGACAGACCTCGCCGGATACCGGCTTCGAGCACCCGGCGCGACTGCGCGACCGTGAACGCTCCGGTCTCGCAGAAGACATCGATCCACTTCGCGTGCGGAGCGCAGGCATCGAGCATCGGTCCCACCACGAGGTCGACGTAGTCATCGGGCCGGTCGGTGTATTCGGCAGGCACGACATGCGCCCCGAGGAAGGTCACCTCCGGTGTGACTTCAGCGGCCAGCCGGACCAGCCGCTCCTCATCGACCACGTTCAGGCCGTAC
The DNA here is from genome assembly GCF_003626735.1 of Microbacterium sp. CGR2. Lineage (NCBI taxonomy): Bacteria > Bacillati > Actinomycetota > Actinomycetes > Micrococcales > Microbacteriaceae > Microbacterium > Microbacterium sp. CGR2. The sequence goes on from NZ_RBHX01000002.1 coordinate 266,881, forward strand.
CCGCTCTTGATCTCGACGGTCGTCGTTCCCTGATCGGTCATCTCACGGAGGAATCCGCGCACGCGTACGCGAAGCTCGTCGTCGCCGGCGGCGCGCGTCGCCGCGACGGTGGAGCGGATGCCGCCGGCGGCATACGGCTGTCCGGCCATGCGCGCCTCGAACTCTTCGGCGCGGTCGCCGGCGAAGACGAGGTGACTATGGCTGTCGACGAACCCGGGGATCAGGGCGCGCCCACCGATATCGACGACGTGGTCGGCCGGCGAGTTCGAGCCGGCGACGTCCGCTGCGGCTCCCACCCACGTGATGCGGTCGTCCTCGATGAGCACGGCCGCGTCGCGGAGCGTCCCGCAGGGATCGCCCGGGACAGGGACGTTGGTCGTCAGTTCCCCGATGTTCGTCAGGAGGGTGCGCATCAGTGCATCGGAATCTTGAGGCCGCGCTCGCGGGCGACTTCTCTGGCGTGCTCGTAGCCTGCGTCGACGTGACGCATGACCCCGGTTCCCGGATCGTTGATCAGCACTCGTTCGAGCTTCTGCGCCGCGAGTTCGGTGCCGTCGGCGACGATGACCTGTCCGGCGTGGATGGAGCGGCCGATACCGACGCCCCCGCCGTGGTGCAGCGACACCCAGGAAGCGCCGGATGCCGTGTTCAGCAGTGCGTTCAACAGCGGCCAGTCGGCGATGGCGTCGGAGCCATCCTTCATCGCCTCGGTCTCGCGGTACGGAGATGCCACGGAGCCGGAGTCCAGATGGTCGCGCCCGATCACGATCGGTGCGGCCAGTTCTCCGGACGCCACCATCTCGTTGAAGCGGAGCCCGGCGAGGTGGCGTTCCTGGTAGCCGAGCCAGCAGATGCGAGCGGGAAGCCCCTCGAAGTGGACCTTCTCCCCGGCCTTCTCCAGCCAACGGTGCAACGCGGCGTCCTCGGGGAACAGATCGGCGATGGCGCGGTCCGTCTTGTAGATGTCCTCGGGGTCGCCCGAGAGAGCGGCCCAGCGGAACGGTCCCCTCCCCTCTTCGAACTGGGGTCGGATGTACGCCGGCACGAAGCCGGGGAACGCGAACGCCCGCTCGAAGCCGCCCAGCTCAGCCTCGCGCCTGATCGAGTTCCCGTAGTCGAACACCGCCGCGCCGGCATCCTGGAACGCGACCATCGCTGCGACGTGCGCTGCCATGGACGCGCGCGAGCGTTGGGTGAAACCCTCGGGGTCACGCTCGGCTTCCGACTTGCCGTCCCCGAGCGCCATCCCCGCCGGGAGGTACGCGAGCGGGTCGTGGGCGCTGGTCTGGTCGGTGACGATGTCGATCGGCACTCCTCGACGCCGCAGCTCCGGGAAGACGTCCGCGGCGTTGCCGACGATGCCCACCGAGAGCGGCTCGCCGGCGTCCTTCGACGCGACGACACGCGCGACGGCGGCGTCGAGGTCGAGTGTGTATTCGTCGAGGTAGCCGTGCTCCACCCGCCGAGCCAGACGCGATTCGTCGACATCGACGATCAGCACGACGCCCTCGTTGAGAGTGACGGCCAGCGGCTGAGCGCCGCCCATGCCGCCCGCTCCGGCGGTGAGGGTGAGCGTACCGCGCAGCGACTCCCTCCCGAGGGATCGCGCGACGGCCGCGAAGGTCTCGTACGTGCCCTGGAGGATGCCCTGCGTGCCGATGTAGATCCAGGAACCGGCGGTCATCTGGCCGTACATGGTCAGACCCAGCTGCTCGAGGCGGCGGAACTCCGGCCAGTTCGCCCAGTCGCCGACGAGGTTCGAGTTGGCGATCAGCACCCGTGGGGCCCACTCGTGGGTGCGAAAGACACCGACGGGCTTGCCGGACTGCACGAGCAGGGTCTCGTCGGGTTCCAACTCGTCGAGTGTGCGGACGATCGCGTCGTACGCCTCCCAGTTGCGGGCGGCCTTTCCCGTGCCGCCGTACACCACCAGATCCTCAGGGTGTTCCGCGACCTCGGGATCGAGGTTGTTCATGAGCATCCGCTTGGCTGCCTCCGCGCCCCAGCTCTTCGCGGTGCGCTGATTGCCGCGCGCCGCACGAACGGAGCGTCTCTCTGCGACGGGTTCAGACATGCGTGTGCTCCTTTGCGACGCGGGCGACCTCGCCCGACTGGACGAGTGCGGTGACGGCTTCGATCTCCGGTGAGAGGAACCGGTCAGGGCCGGGCCCTGCGGCGACTGTGCGGACCAGGTCCCGCACGGCACCCGTCGCCGGTCCGGCCTGAAGCGGCGCCCGGAGGTCGAGAGCGCGGGCGCCGGTGAGGATCTCGATCGCGAGCACGCGACCGAGTCCGTCGACGGCACGGCGAAGCTTTCGCGCGGCTGCCCAGCCCATCGACACATGGTCCTCCTGCATCGCCGAGGACGGGATGGAATCGACCGATGCCGGGACGGCGAGCCGCTTGAGCTCGGAGACGATCCCCGCGGCCGCGTACTGCGCGATCATGAGTCCGGAGTCCACGCCCACTTCATGCGCGAGGAACGGCGGCAGTCCGTGGCTGCGGGCCGGGTCGAGTGCGCGGTCCGTGCGACGTTCGGAGATCGACGCCACGTCGGCGACGGAGATGGCCAGGAAGTCGAGCACGGCGGCGATCGGCGCACCATGGAAGTTGCCGTTGGACTCGATGCGTCCGTCAAGGGTGATGATCGGATTGTCGATGACGCTGGCGAGTTCGCGTCCGGCGATCATCTCGGCGTGCGACATCGTGTCGCGGGCGGCCCCGTGCACCTGCGGAGAGCACCGCAGCGAGTAGGCATCCTGGACCCGTCCGTCTTCGGGCCCCCGGTGACTCGCCACGATGGGCGAGCCGGAGAGGAAAGCACGGAGGTTCTGGGCGGATTCGGCCTGCCCCGTCTGCGGACGGAGTGCCATGAGGTCGGCCGCGAAGACCGCGTCGGTGCCGAGCTGGGATTCGATCGACATCGCCGCAGCAAGATCTGCGGTGACGAGCAGCGCGTCAAGATCGTGGAGCGCGAGGATCAGCATCCCGAGCATCCCGTCCGTCCCGTTGATCAGCGCGAGGCCTTCCTTCTCGACGAGGGTGAGGGGCTCGATGCCCGCCGCTGCGAGAGCCTCGGATGCCGGGAGCACTGCGCCGTCCCGAAGCAGTCGGACGTCGCCCTCTCCCATTGCTGCGAGTGCGATGTGCGCGAGGGGTGCGAGATCACCGGAACACCCGAGCGAGCCGTACTCGCGGACGATCGGAGTGATCCCGGCATTCAGAACAGCGGCGTAGGTCTCCACGACCACCGGGCGGACGCCGGTGCGGCCCGAGGCCAGGGTCTGCAGCCGCAGCAGCTGCAGCCCGCGGGTGACTTCGGGCTCGACTTCGGCGCCCGTGCCGGCCGCGTGGGAACGGATCAGGCTCGCCTGCAGTTGCAGCCGCCGTTCCGGCGCGATGAAGGTGGTCGCGAGCGCGCCGAACCCCGTCGAGACGCCGTAGTGCGGGTGCGGGTCGGACGCGAGACCGTCGACGACAGCACGAGTGTCGGCGACACGCTGAAGTGCGATGCTGTCGAGGGCGACAGGGGCACCGCCTCGGACGACGGCGACGACATCGGACGCGCCGAGCGGTGCCGCTCCTACGAGAATCGGGGCAAGATCATTCATGTTCCGATTCCACACCCGCAGCCTCGACGGCGACAGCCGATCGTGACATCCTGTGTCTGTGATCCCAGACAATCACGGCGCGCGGGTGGCGGCCGAAACGCAGGTGCCGGCGGCGGCCCAGACATTGCGCATCCTGAGCTATCTCGCCGGACGGCCTGCGCCGGTGGCAGCCTCCGCGATCGCTCGCGCACTCGAGCTCCCGCGATCCACCGTGTACCACCTCCTCAGCACGTCGGCCGCGCACGGATTCGTCCTGCACTTTCGGGAGGAGCGCCGGTGGGGCCTCGGAACCTCAGCGTTCGAACTCGCGGGCGGGTATACGCGGCAGCAGCCCCTCGCCCGATTGGGGAGGCCCGTTGTCACGGCGCTTTCCGACAGCGTGGGCGAGAGCGCACACCTCGCGGTCATGAGCGGAGCGGATGTGCTCTACATCGTCGAGCAGCGCGCTCCGCGGCGGCCGGCACTGGTGACGGATGTCGGTGTCCGTCTTCCCGCACACCTCACCGCGAGCGGACGCGCCATGCTCGCAGCTCTGCCTCGAGAGCAGGTGCGCGCCCTGTACCCCGGGGTTTCCGCATTCCCGGACCGGACGGGCGTGGGGCCGAGAAGTCCGTCGGAGTTGCGCGACCTGCTGCGCGAGGTGCGCACGCGGGGATATGCCACCGAACGCGACGAGATCGCTGAGGGGCTCCAATCGGTGGGTGCGGCTGTGCGGGACTCCGCAGGGTGGCCGGTGGCGGCGATTGCCGTGACCTGGGCCGACGAAGCCCTCGATGAGCGCACCCTCGCCGACGCAGTGCGCGACGCCGCCGCTGTCTTGGAGTCGCGACTCACGCACTGAGCGTTATGGCGCGGGCGACGGGTGGTTAACGCGAAAAGGCCACCCGATCGGGTGGCCTCATCGGCGAACGCAAAATGGCCACCCAGC